>DAINBM010000068.1:0-9658 GCA_036732965.1 Caulobacteraceae bacterium
CAAGAACGCCGTGATCGTGCCCGTGGGCTCCAAGGGCGGCTTCTATCCCAAGCAGCTGCCCAAGCAGGTGGGCACCGATGCCTGGCGCGCGGAGGGGGTCCGGGCCTATCGCACCTTCCTGTCCGGTCTGCTCGACATCACCGACAATCTCGACGCCGAGGGCCGGGTCGTGCGGCCTGCGAACGTCATCGCCCTCGACGGCGACGATCCCTATCTGGTGGTGGCCGCCGACAAGGGGACCGCCACCTTCTCCGACATTGCCAACGGCGTGGCCCATGACTACGGCTTCTGGCTGGGGGATGCCTTCGCCTCCGGTGGGTCGGTGGGCTATGACCACAAGGCCATGGGCATCACCGCCCGCGGGGCGTGGGAGGCGGTGAAGCGCCACTTCCGCGAGCTGGGCAAGGACATCCAGACCCAGCCGTTCAGCTGCGTGGGCGTGGGCGACATGTCCGGTGACGTCTTCGGCAACGGCATGCTGCTGTCCCCGGTGACGCGGCTGGTGGCGGCCTTCGACCACCGGCACATCTTCCTCGACCCCGATCCGGACGTGGCGGCGGCCTTCGCGGAGCGCCAGCGCCTGTTCGCCCTGCCCCGGTCCTCCTGGGCCGACTACCGGACGGAGTGCCTGTCCAGGGGCGGAGCCGTGATCCCGCGCAATGCCAAGCTCGCCGAACTCAGCCCCGAGGTCCGGGCGGTTCTCGGGATCGAGGCGGAGGCGCTGGCCCCGGCCGACCTGATCAAGGCCATCCTGCGGGCCCCGGTGGAGCTCCTCTATCTCGGCGGGATCGGCACCTATGTGAAGGCGTCCGGTGAAAGCCACGCGGATGCGGGCGACAAGGCCAACGATGCCGTGCGCATCGATGCCGGCGACCTGCGCTGCAAGGTGGTGGGGGAGGGGGCCAATCTCGGCTTCACCCAGGCCGGGCGCATCGCCTATGCCCGCGCCGGCGGCCGGATCAACACCGACGCCATCGACAATTCCGCCGGCGTGGACACCTCCGACCACGAGGTGAACATCAAGATCCTCACCGGCCAGCTCGAACGCGGTGGCACCCTCGACCGGGCGGCCCGGGACCGGCTGCTGGCCAGCATGACGGGCGAGGTGGCCGAACACGTCCTGGCCCACAACTATGCCCAGACCCTGTGCCTCAGCCTGCAGGAGGCCGATGCCGCCGCGGAACTCGGTGTCCATGCCCAGTTCATCAGCACCCTCGAGGCCGAGGGTCGCCTCGACCGCCGGGTGGAGGGGCTGCCCGACGCCAGGGGGTTCCATGACCTGAAGCTGACGGGCCGGGGTCTCTCCCGGCCGGAGCTGGCGGTTCTCACCGCCTATGGCAAGCTGGAACTCGACGCGGCCCTGGTGGCTTCCGACGCGGCGGAGGACCCGTGGTTCGAGCAGGTGCTGGTGGGCTATTTCCCCCATGCGCTGGCCCCCTTCGAGGCGGAGATGAAGCGTCATCGCCTGCGTCGGGAGATCATCTGCACCCGGCTGGCCAACCAGATCGTGGACATGGCGGGGCCGACCTTCGCCTCGCGTATCCTGTCCACCAGCGGTGCCGGGGCCGGGGCGCTGGCCCGGACCTTCTTCGCCGCCCGGCAGATGTTCCGGCTGGACGAGGTCTGGGCGGCGGTCGATGCCCAGGACCTGGCCATGTCCGCTGCGGCCCAGACGGCTCTCTACCGCGAGATCGCCCGCATCCAGCGGCGGCACGTGTACCGTCTCATCACCCGGCACAACCTGACCGGTCGTCGGGACGACGGGACCGTCGACAGCCTGATCGCCACCTATCAGCCCGCCGCCGATGCCCTGACCGCCGCCGGGACCGGGATCCTGTCCCCCTTCGAGCAGGCGGAGATCGCGGAGACGACGCAAGGCTTCCTGGCGCTTGAGGCACCGGAGGATCTGGCGCGGACCGTGGCCGGTCTGACGGCGATGATGGCCACGGTGGATATTTCGGATCTGGCCGCGGACACCCACTGGTCCGTGCCGGACCTTGCCCGGCTCTATCACCAGACCGGTGCGGCCTTCGGCTATGACCGCCTGCGGGCCTCGGCCGCGGCCCTTCACCCGGCCGACACCTACGAGCGGGCGGCGGTGCGCAGCCTGCTGGCCGACATGATCGAGGAGCAGGGGGCCCGGACCCGGGCCATCGCCCGGCTGTGCGGCCCCGCGGCCGGTACCGACGACGGATCCGTTCGGAACGCCATCGAGGGCTGGATCCGCCCCCGCCGCGACGCGGTGGAGCGGGGCCGCCGGGTGGTGCAGGACATCGAACAGGGCGGTGACGGCTGGAGCTTTGCCAAGCTCACCCTCGCCCACGCGGCCCTGCGGGCGGCGGGATAGGGACGGAATCCTCCGAGATGGCCCGTCCCGGAGGGTGCAGGGCCATCTCCCGCAGCAGCCCGGCCGTGCGCGCCTCCAGGTCCGGTCTGTAGCGGGTCCGGGGATCGCTGGCCGCATCGTCGTCGAAGGAATGGGTGGCGTCCTCATAGAGGTGGGTGTCGATCCGCACGCCCTCGGACCCCAGCCGCGCCAGTGTCCGCAAGGGGGCCCTCGACCCCACCACATGATCCTTGCCGCAGACCACCGCGGTCACCGCCGGTGTCAGGTCTCCCCAGCCCCGGCGGGGAGAGAGGGCCGGCGGTCCGCAATAGGGATAGATCAGCATGACCGCTGCGATCCGACGCAGCGCCCCTGCCTCGACCGGATTTCCGCCGGCGAGGGCCAGGGCATCCATGATCGTCCAGGCCCCGTGGCTCCAGCCCGCCGCGGTGATCCTGCCGCGATCCACATCCTCCCGCCGGACCAGCCAGTCGAGGGCCTCGACCAGGTCCGCGGCGCGCTCCCGGCCGTGCAGGCGCAGGCCGGTGCAGACGGTCAGCTGCGCCGCCGTCCGGCCGATGCGGCGATGGCTGAAGCTGTCCACGATCACCGACAGGACCCCGGATGCCCGCAGCCCCTCGGCATAGCGGTGCAGCAGGGGCTGCAGCCCGCCGCAGCCATGCAGCAAAAGGGCTGCCGGAAACGGGCCGGGTCCGTCCGGTCGCAGGACCTCCAGGCGCAGCGGCAGCGACGCGATCTCACGGTCGGACATGGCGATCGCGCTCCTCTTCCACCCCTCACAGGGGCCCGCACGTGCAAAGCCGGTCCCGGCACGTTATATGACGCACCATGACGCGGGCCTTCCTCAAGATGAATGGACTGGGCAATGATTTCATCATTGTCGAGACGCGGGGCGACACCCCCTTTCGCCCCACGCCCGAGGCCGTGCGCGCGCTGTCCGACCGGCGGACGGGGATCGGCTGCGACCAGCTGATCGCCATCGAGCCCTCCCCCACCGGGGATGCCTTCATGCGAATCTGGAACGCCCAGGGGGAGGAGGTCTCCGCCTGCGGCAATGCCACCCGCTGCGTCGGCTGGCTGGTGATGCAGGCCACGGGCCGCACCGAGGCCCGGGTGGAAACCCGCGCCGGCCTGCTGGCGGTGACCGACGCCGGGGATCGGCGGGTGACGGTGGACATGGGCCGCCCGGGCCTCGACTGGCGCGACATTCCCCTTGCCGAGGCGATGGATACCCGCGGGATCGAGCTGCAGGTGGGCCCCATCGACAATCCGGTGCTGCACACCCCCGGCTGCGTCAGCATGGGCAATCCGCACGTGGTGTTCTTCGTGCCGGACATCTCCGTCGCTCCGGTGGCCGAGGTCGGGCCGATGATCGAACACCATTTCCTGTTTCCCGAGGGCGTGAACGTGGGCTTTGCCCAGATCCTGTCCACCGAGCGCATCCGCTACCGGGTTTGGGAGCGGGGAGCGGGGATCACCAAGGCCTGCGGCACCGGGGGCTGCGCCGCCGTGGTGGCCGCCCACCGTCGCCGCCTGACCGGGCGCCGGGTCACCGTCGTGATGGACGGCGGCGAGCTGGAGATCGACTGGCGCGCCGCCGACGACCACGTGATGATGACCGGCCCTGTGGCGGTCGAGTTCGCCGGTCGCCTGACGTGAGCGACACGCCGCCGACCCCGGCGGGTGACGGGCTGGAGGTGGTCACCTTCGGCTGTCGCCTCAACGCCTATGAGAGCGACCAGGCCCTGGCCCGGGCCCGGGCCGACGGTCTGACCGACGCCGTGATCTTCAACACCTGTGCGGTGACCGGCGAGGCGGTGCGGCAGGCCCGTCAGGCCATCCGCAAGGCCCGGCGGACCCGGCCCGAGGCCCGGCTGATCGTCACCGGCTGTGCGGCTCAGATCGACCCGGACAGCTTTGCCGC
This sequence comes from Caulobacteraceae bacterium, assembly GCA_036732965.1. Classification (GTDB taxonomy): domain Bacteria; phylum Pseudomonadota; class Alphaproteobacteria; order Caulobacterales; family Caulobacteraceae; genus CAIMFV01. The sequence continues at coordinate 4,272 of DAINBM010000068.1, forward strand.
CATGGCCGAGGTGGACGCGGTCCTGGGCAATGGCCTGAAGAGCGCGCCCGGGGCCTATGCCCGGGAGGCCCTGACCGAACGGGTGCGCGTCAACGACGTGCAGCGGCTGACGGAGACCGCCGCTCATCTGACCGATGCCGTGTCCGAGCGGGCCCGGGCCTATGTGGAGGTGCAGAACGGCTGCGACCACCGCTGCACCTTCTGCATCATTCCCTTCGGCCGGGGGGCCAGCCGGTCGGCCCCGGCGGGGGAGATCGTCGAGACCGTGCGCCGCCTCGCGGCCCAGGGGGTGGGGGAGGTGGTGCTGACGGGGGTGGACATGACCTCCTGGGGTCAGGATCTGCCCGGCCAGCCGACCCTCGGCCAGCTGGTGGCCCGGATCCTGAAGCTGGCGCCGGAGCTTGCGCGCCTGCGCCTGTCCTCCATCGATGCGGCAGAGATCGATGCCGACCTGCTGCGCTGCCTGGGAGCGGAGCCCCGGCTTGCCCCGCACCTGCACCTGTCCCTGCAGGCGGGGGACGACATGATCCTGAAGCGGATGAAGCGCCGCCACAGCCGGGCTGATGCCCTGCGACTGGTGGCCGATGTCCGCCGGGTGCGGCCCGACGTGGTGTTCGGGGCCGACTTCATCGCCGGGTTTCCCACCGAGACCGAGGCCATGTTCGAGAACACCCTCGCCCTGATCGCGGACGCCGGGGTGACCTATGTGCACGCCTTTCCCTTCAGCCCCCGGCCGGGCACCCCGGCGGCGCGGATGCCGCAGCTGCCGAAGGCGGAGGTCCGGTCCCGCAACGAGCGGCTGCGGGCGGCGGGACAGGCGGCGCTGGCCCGGCACCTCACGGCCCAGATCGGACGGACGGTCCGGGCACTGGTGGAACGGACGGGCCTCGCCCGGGCGGGCGACTTCACCGAGATCGCCTTTGCCGGCGACCTGACCGCGGGCACCTATGCCGACTTCCACATCACCGGGGTCGAGGGGGCCCGCGTCCGGGGCGTGCCGGCGGCCTGACGCCGCCCGGATCGCGGCGGGCCGAAGGTGCCCGCAGACCCGACGCCCCGGAACGCCTCGACGGGTCGGGGACCCATCGCAGTAAACGGGACGTTAAGCCCTCGCGGCCCAGATACGGGGGAAAGCCGCCTGGCCCGGAGCGTGACCCTGTCGATGCCTGTCGACCGCACCCTGCATCATTTCCCTCTGGACCCCTTCAGCCGCGAGGTCCGGCTCGTGCTGGGCGAGAAGCGGCTGCCGTTTACCGAGGTGGTGGAGCGCTACTGGGAGCGGCCGGACGGCCTCGCGGCCCTCAACCCCAGCGGACTGCCGCCGGTGCTGGTGGAGGTCCGGCCCGGGGAGCGACTGGTGATCTGCGAGGCGCGGGCGATCCTCGAATATCTCGACGAGCGCTATGGCGACCCGGCGCTCCTGTCCAACACCGACGTGGCCGAGCGGGTGGAGACCCGGCGGCTGCTGCAGTGGTTTGACCGAAAGTTCGACTACGAGGTGAACGGTCTTCTGCTGCACGAGAAGATGGAAAAGCGCCTGCTGGGTGCCGGCGCACCGGATCTGGCGGCGTTGCGGGCCGGTCGTCAGGCCCTGCGGGCCCACCTCACCCATCTGGAGGGCCTGCTGGCCCAGCGGGACTGGCTGGCAGGCCGCCAGCTCAGCCTCGCCGACATGGCCGCGGGGGCGCACCTGTCCGTGCTGGACTTCTTCGGCGAGTGCCCGTGGGAGGAGTTTCCGACCACGCGGCTCTGGTACGCCCGACTGAAATCCCGGCCCTGTTTCCGGCCGCTTCTGGGGGACCGCTACCCCGGTCTGGCCCCCGCCGCACACTATGCGGATCTGGACTTCTGAACCGTCGGGATCGGTGGAAGAGGCGGTCGGCGGGCCGTCGTGAAACTGTCGCCAAACCGGCATTGCCCTTGGCTTCCGACCCCTGTAAGGGGGCTTTCACCCACGCGCCGAAGGCTTGCTGGCGCGTTCCAATGAGTGACCATGAGACAAAGGGGGGTCCATGCCCGCGCATCACCCGTCCCTGACGGCGATCCGGCCCTGGCGCTACATTCCGTCCGTCTGGGACGCGTTGATCTTCGCCCTGGTGCTGGGCCTGATCGCCCTCATCGCCTTCGGGGGGCACGAGACCACCCAGCCCCTGGCCGCGGTCGAGCATGCGAGGATCTCCCTCGCTCCGTCAGCCCTGCCCTATTATGCCCTGCGCACCACCCTGCGCATGCTGGCCGGCATCGTCTGCTCGTTCATCTTCACCCTGGGCTACGGGGCGCTGGCGCAGAAGAGCCGGCGCGCGGAGATGGTGCTGATCCCGATCCTGGACATCCTCCAGTCCCTGCCGGTCCTGACCTTCCTGACCTTCACCCTGGCCTTCTTCCTGAAGTTGTTCCCGGGGTCGGTGCTGGGGGCGGAGGTGTGCTCGGTCTTCACCATCTTCACGTCCCAGGCGTGGAACATGACCTTCAGCTTCTATCAGTCGCTGAAGACGGTGCCCAAGGACCTGTCCGATGTGTCCGACAGCCTGCGCCTCGGGGGCTGGCGGCGGTTCTGGACCCTGGAGGTGCCCTTTGCCGCGCCGGGCCTGATCTGGAACGCCATGATGTCCATGTCCGGCGCATGGTTCTTCGTGGTGGCGTCCGAGGCGTTCTCGGTGGGCGCGACCAACATCACCCTGCCGGGGATCGGGGCCTATGTGGCCACGGCCATCGACCACAAGGATCTGGGCGCCATCGGCTGGGCGGTCGTGACCATGCTGGCCGTCATCCTCATCTATGACCAGCTGCTGTTCCGCCCGCTGGTGGCCTGGTCACAGAAGTTCCGCGTCGAGCTGTCCGCCAGCTCCGGGCCGGAGCAGACCTCTTGGCTGCTTGACTTCTTCCAGCGGGCCCGGCTGGCCCAGCGGGTGTTCGCGCCCCTCGGGGCCCTGTCCCGCTGGTTCATCACCCTGCGGCTGGGCCGGGAGTTCACCCCGCCGCCCGCCATGCGCAAGGCCTGGGACAGCCGGAACGTCGACTATCTGTGGTTCGCGGCCATCACCGTCGCGTCCCTTTGGGTGGCGTGGCAGGGGGTTGCCTACATGCACCGGACGCTCGGTCTGGGAGACGTGGCCTATGCCGTGGAGATGGGGGCCCTGACCCTCGTCCGCGTGCTGGTGCTCATCATCCTGGCGAGCCTCATCTGGGTGCCCCTGGGCATCTGGATCGGTCTGCGGCCGAAGCTGGCGGAGGCCGTGCAGCCGGTGGCCCAGTTCCTCGCCGCCTTCCCCTCCAACCTCCTGTTCCCGGTCGTGGTGGCGCTGATCGTCGCCAACCACGCCAGCCCCGACATCTGGCTGTCGCCGCTGATGATCCTGGGTACCCAGTGGTACATCCTGTTCAATGTCATCGCCGGTGCCAGCGCCTTCCCCAACGACCTGCTGGAAGCGGCGGGCAGCTTCCGCGTGCGGGGCTGGAGCTGGTGGCGCAAGGTCGCCCTTCCGGGCATCTTCCCCTACTATGTCACCGGTGCCATCACCGCGTCCGGCGGGTCGTGGAACGCCTCCATCGCCGCGGAAGTGGCCAGCTGGGGAGAGCAGAAGCTGGAGGCGCACGGTCTGGGTGCCTACATCGCCGACGCCACCCTCAAGGGGGACTTCCCCCGGATCGTGCTGGGGGCGGTGGTGATGAGCATCTTCGTCGTGCTGTTCAACCGCCTGCTGTGGCGGCCCCTGTTCGACTTCGCCGCGCGCCGTCTGGCGCTGAACTGATCCCGTCCACTCGCCTCATCCCGGAGGGCCCCATGGTCATGACAACGCCGGCGACCGCGCCGACCCCCCATCGCCCCGAGGCCGGGCCCGTGATGCTCGACATCCGGAATGTCCGCCAGACCTATTCCAAGGGTCAGGCCACGGACCTGCTGGTGCTGGACGGCATCAATTTCCAGCTCCGGGAGGGGGAGATCGTCGGCCTGCTGGGTCGTTCGGGGTCGGGCAAGTCCACCCTGCTGCGGATCATCGCCGGCCTGGCCCGTCCCCGGGGCGGTGATGTCACCTGGCAGGGCCAGCCCATCGACGGTCCCCCCAAGGGCGTGGCCATGGTGTTCCAGAGCTTTGCCCTGTTCCCCTGGCTGACCGTGCTCGAGAACGTCGAGATCGGGCTCGAGCCCCTGGGCGTTCCTCCGGCGGAGCGGCGCCAGCGATCCCTCCAGGCCATCGACCTGATCGGTCTGGACGGCTTCGAGAATGCCTATCCCAAGGAACTGTCCGGCGGCATGCGTCAGCGGGTGGGCTTTGCCCGCGGGCTGGTGGTGCATCCCCAGCTGCTGCTGATGGACGAACCCTTCTCCGCCCTCGACGTCCTGACCGCCGAAACCCTGCGCACCGACCTCGTGGACCTGTGGATGGAGGGCAAGCTGCCGCTCCGCTCCATCCTGCTGGTGACCCACAACATCGAGGAGGCCGTGCTGATGTGCGACCGGGTGGTGATCTTCGCCTCGAACCCGGGACGGATCGCCGCGGAGGTGAAGATCGACCTGCCCTATCCCCGCAACCGGACCGAGCCCGCCTTCCGTCAGCTGGTGGACGACATCTATGGTCGCATGACCAATCCCATGGACCCCAAGCTCCGGGCCGAGCAGATGCACGGCAGCGCGGAGCAGCCGGGGGGCGGCATCGGCATCACCCTGCCCCAGGTCTCCACGAACCTGCTGGCCGGTCTGATGGAGGCGCTGATGCAGCCGCCCTTCGACGGCAAGGCCGACCTGCCCGACATTGCCGACGAGCTGACCATGGAGGTGGACGAACTGTTCCCCCTCGCGGAAAGCCTGCAGCTGCTGGGCTTTGCCGACGTGGCCCACGGGGACATCCGCCTGACCGAAGAGGGCAAGCGGTTCGTCGACTATGACGTGGACGCCCGCAAGAAGCTGTTCCGCGACCACCTGATGGCGCGGGTCCCCATGGCGGCGATGATCCGCCGGGTGCTGGACGAGCGCTCCACCCACCGCGCCCCCTATCGCCGCTTCTCCGAGGAGCTCGAGGACTTCATGTCCGAGGAGTTCGCCGAGGAGACCCTCTATGCCCTGATCGACTGGGGCCGCTATGCGGAGCTGTTCGCCTTCGACGAGCAGTCCCAGAGCTTCAGCCTCGAGGACCCGGCCTGAGGCCGACCCGAGGCCCCGCGCGGTGCGGCTCCGAAACGCCCGGCCTTGGCAGGGTGAAGGGTCGCAGGGTCAGGTCCGTGGCCAGCTGACGCTCCAGCCCCGCCAGGGCCATCCTCAGGCCATCCGGGGCCATCAGGCCGAGGCCAGGCGCGGCCTGGCCGGTCCAGCCGCCGCAGACCTCGTCCAGGCGCCGCACCCGCTCCCCCAGGGCAGACATGCAGGTAGGTGCCAGGTGCAGGAACTG
>DAINBM010000069.1:0-9459 GCA_036732965.1 Caulobacteraceae bacterium
GGCGGCATATCCGTGCTGGCGAGCGCTGCCGGGCCGATCGGCCCCTTGATCGCCGCGGCCTATTTCGCGGTCGTGGTGGCGTCAGGCGGCTATGTGGCCGTACGCCTGTCCCTGATCCCGGCCCTGACCCAGGTCGAGGGACGGTTTGCGCTCAGCCATGGTTGGCGATTGACGGCCGGTCGGCATTGGGTGCTCCTGGGCGTCTATGTGATGGCGGCCATCCTCGGGGGGCTTGTCTATATGCTCGGCGCGGTGATCGGATCGGTCTTCCAGTTGCTGGATGCGTCCCACGCCCCCAGCTTCACCTCCCTGGCATCGCTTCTCTCGACCGCATGGATGGCCCTGGTCGGCGTCCTGATCAGCGTGATCCTTCAGGCCCCCGGCGCAGCCGCGGTCCAGGCGGCGCTGTCCGTGCGCACCTCGGTCTGAGCGCGCACGGGCCCGTCGCAGGCCCGGTTCAGCCGACCCTTCGGTCGATGGCGCTGATCCGTGCCTGTCGGCGGCTCTCGTGGCGGGACAGGACCTCGGCCAGATAGCGGCCCGTCCAGCTGTCCGCATCGGCCGCGACCGTCTCCGGCGTCCCCTGGCTGACGATCAGGCCGCCGCCGTCGCCCCCCTCGGGGCCGAAATCCAGAAGCCAGTCCGCGGTCTTCACCACGTCGAGATTGTGCTCGATCACCACCACGGTGTTCCCCTGGTCCACCAGTTCGTGAAGGACTTCCAGCAGCTTTCGGGTGTCCTCGAAATGCAGGCCGGTGGTCGGTTCGTCGAGGATGTAGAGGGTCCGGCCCGTGGCGCGGCGGGACAGTTCCTTGGACAGCTTCACCCGCTGGGCCTCGCCGCCGGAGAGGGTGGTGGCCTGCTGGCCGACCTTCACATAGCCGAGGCCGACCCGCTTGAGGGTCGCCATCTTGTCCCGGATCGGGGGCACGGCCTTGAAGAAGTCCGCGGCCTCGTCGACGGTCATGTCCAGCACCTCGGCGATGGACTTGCCGCGGAACAGGATCTCCAGGGTCTCGCGGTTGTAGCGCTTGCCCTTGCAGATGTCGCAGGTGACATAGACGTCCGGCAGGAAGTGCATCTCGATCTTGATGACCCCGTCCCCCTGGCAGGCCTCGCAGCGCCCCCCCTTCACATTGAAGGAGAAGCGGCCGGGGCCGTAGCCGCGGACCTTGGCTTCTGGCAGGCCGGCGAACCAGTCCCGGATGGGGCCAAAGGCGCCGGTATAGGTGGCCGGGTTGGATCGGGGGGTGCGGCCGATCGGGCTCTGGTCGATGTCGATGACCTTGTCGAAGTGTTCCAGTCCCTCGATGCGGTCGTGCGGGGCCGGGGCGTCGGACGCATTGTTCAGGCGCCGGGCGGCGGCCTTGTACAGGGTTTCCAGGGTGAAGGTGGACTTGCCGCCGCCGGAGACGCCGGTGATGCAGGTGAACACCCCCACCGGGATCTCGCCGGTCACGGATTTCAGGTTGTTGCCCCGGGCACCGATGACCTTCAGCAGCTTCTTGCGATTGATCTTTCGCCGGGTCTCCGGGATCGGGATGTCCCGTGCTCCGGTCAGGTATTGGCCTGTCAGGCTGGCGGGAGCATCCATGATGTCCTGCGGCGTGCCCTGGGCGACGACCTCGCCCCCGTGCACGCCGGCTGCGGGTCCCATGTCGATGACGTAGTCGGCGGTCAGGATGGCTTCCTCATCGTGCTCCACCACCAGGACCGAGTTGCCGAGGTCGCGAAGCCCCTTCAGGGAAACCAGCAGGCGGGTGTTGTCCCGCTGGTGCAGGCCGATGGACGGCTCGTCCAGGACATAGAGAACGCCGGTCAGGCCGGAGCCGATCTGCGAGGCCAGTCGGATGCGCTGGCTCTCCCCGCCCGACAGGGTGCCAGACGCCCGGGACAGGCTGAGATAGTCGAGCCCGACATCGTTCAGGAACCGCAGGCGGTCATTGATCTCCTTCAGGATCCGCCGGGCAATCTCCATGTCCTTGGAGGACAGGCGGTTGGATACGTCCTCGAACCAGGCGCGGGCATCCTTGATGGACAGGCGTGACACATCGGCGATGGAGCGGGCGTCGACCTTGACGGCCAGGGCCTCCGGCTTCAGCCGCTGCCCGCCGCAGGCCTCGCAGGGGGTGTCCGACTGGTAGCGGCCGAGCTCCTCCCGAACCCATGCGGAATCGGTCTCCCGCCAGCGGCGCTCGAGATTGGGCATGACGCCCTCGAAGGGTTTCACGACCTCGTAGCGCCGCGCCTGGTCGTCATAGACGAACTTGATCTTTTCCGCGCCGGTGCCCCGCAGGATCACCTCATGCGCCTTGATCGGAAGATCGCGCCAGGCGGCGTCCATGGAGAAGCCATAGTGCCGGGCCAGGGCCTGCAGGGTCTGGGTGTAGAGGGGCGACGGCCCCCGCGCCCAGGGGGCGACCGCGCCGTGATGCAGGGACTTCTCCGGATCGGGCACGACAAGATCCGCATCGAAGGTGAGCTTCTGGCCCAGCCCGTCACAGGTGGGACAGGCTCCGAAGGGGTTGTTGAACGAGAACAGCCGGGGCTCGATCTCGGTGATGGTGAAACCTGAGACGGGGCAGGCAAAGCGCTCGGAAAACAGGATCTTGCGGGGCTCGGTTTCACCCTCCTGAAGGTCGGCAAACTCGGCCGTGGCAAGGCCATCGGCCAGACGCAGCGCCGTCTCCAGGCTGTCCGCCAGCCGCTGCTCGATGCCCCCCTTCACCACGATCCGGTCCACGACGATGTCGATGTCGTGCTTGAACTTCTTGTCGAGGCTTGGGGCCTCCTCGATGAGATAGAGGGTCCCGTCGATCTTCAGCCGCTGGAAGCCCGCCCGCTGCCACTCGGCGATCTCCTTGCGGTACTCGCCCTTTCGCCCGCGGATGACCGGTGCTAGCAGGTTCAGGCGCGTGCCCTCCGGCAGGGTGGTGATCTTGTCCACCATCTGGCTGATGGTCTGGCTCTCGATGGGCAGGCCCGTGGCGGGGGAATAGGGGACCCCGACCCGCGCCCACAGCAGGCGCATGTAGTCATGGATCTCCGTCACCGTGCCCACTGTGGAGCGGGGGTTCTTGGAGGTCGTCTTCTGCTCGATGGAAATCGCCGGGGACAGGCCCTCGATCAGGTCCACATCCGGCTTGCCCATCAGCTCCAGGAACTGCCGGGCATAGGCGGACAGGCTTTCAACGTACCGGCGCTGGCCCTCGGCATAGATGGTGTCGAAGGCGAGCGAGCTCTTGCCTGACCCCGACAGTCCCGTCAGCACCACCAGCTGGCCCCGGGGAATGTCGACATCCACGCCCTTCAGATTGTGTTCCCGGGCGCCGCGCACGCGGATGAATGCGGATGGGTCGGTCATTCGCGACGGAGCTCTTTCTGAACGGGCTGGCTTGCCCTCGGGAATGTAGGGCCGAGGACTCGAATGTGCATGTGAACAATAGGAGAACAAGAATTGTTTGCAAGTCAAACGACAGCCAGAATGACAATCAATGGACGCAGTATATTGGCTTCAGCGCGCCCGAGGACCGATGTGGACGGTCTCCATCCGGATGTCCGCGTTGTGAGAATCGCGTCGCGGTGAGATCGTTAATTGGCCGCCGCTCAGGACTGTGGCACAAGGCGATCAGATGGACGGGATCGACCGCGATCTTGCCCGGATCGACGGCAAATGGCGGTGCGCTCCGGACGCCTGCGACGTTGCGGGGGCGTCGAGCGTCTCGGCGGCCGGACCGAGGACCTGACGGGAGAGATCATGCGCACCTTGGCCGTTTTGTCGAGAAAGGGCGGAACCGGAAAGACCACGGTGGCGCTGCATATGGCGGTCCAGGCGGAACTGAGCGGCCGCAAGACCCTGGTGGCGGATCTGGATCCCCAGCGCTCCACAGGGGAGTGGTCCCGGGAGCGGGCGCGGTTCGCCCAGACCCCCCTGGTCACCGAGGCCAAGGTCGGCACTCTGTTCACCCAGCGTCTGAGCGCCGCCCGGGACGGCTATGACCTGATGGTCATCGACACCCGCCCATCCACCGATCTGGAATGTGCCGAAGCGGTGCGCTGGGCCGATCTGTGCCTGATCGTCGTGCGCCCCTGCTATTTCGATCTCAAGGCAATCACCCGGACAGTGGAACTGGTCGGCAACATGAACAAGCGGGGGATGTTCCTGATCAATCAGGCGCCGTCCCGCCGCAACGGGGAAGAGCCGCGGATCATCTCCGACACGTTCGAGGCGCTGCTCGACATGGGGCTGCCGGTGGCGCCCGTCGGTCTGCGCTATCGGGCCGCCTATCAGAATTCCGTCCGGGAGGGGCGGGTGGCCCAGGAGCTCGATTCCGCCAGCCTCGCGGCCCTGGAGGTGACCGCCCTGTGGGAGCATGTCTCGGGCGCGATCTGGCCGGAGACGGTGCAGGCGGCTCCGGGGTCCGGCCCTCTGGCCATGGTGTCCTGACGGGGGTCAGGCGCGGCTGTTCAGCGTGACGGCCACCGAGTCCCCGAGGGTCGACCGGGCGCGGCTGGTATAGCCCACCGGCTTGGCGCGGTTGGCAACCACCTCCTTGGCGATGGCATGCACGAGGCCTTCGGTGATGGTGCGTGCGGCCTCCAGGACCTGACCATGCCGGGTCAGTGCGGAGTCGAACGCCCGGGTAGCGATTACCAATGCCTTGCGTCGGCCGTCCGCGGCCGCCCTCAGCACCGAGGAGTCCTGCTTGAGGCGCGCAGATTCCAGCCTGTAGATATTGGCCAGGCGCGCCGTTTCGCCGACCGTGGCGGCCACGTCCTGCGGTCTTCGCGCCTCGAAGGCTGCGGTCTCCTGGCGGATCATCGCCGTCAGGCGGTCGGTCAGGACGATCAGTTGTTCCACCCGCTCATTGGCGGCGGCATCACCGGGGGCGTCAGGCGCAGACATCAGAGGGTCCCTTTGGCATAGGCGGATGATCCCAGACGCGCGGTGGCGGGGGAGGTGGCGGCCAGTGTCGAGGCCGGCAGCGGTGACAGGCCCTGCAGGCGCAGCATTTCCTGCTCCACCGGCCGGGCGAGCCCGATGCCACCGTGGGCGACCATCTGCTTGGCCATGGCATCGTTCAGAAACGACCGGAACGCCGTCTCGCCCGCCCCGCCGCCAAAGGCCGAGTTGTCGTTCACCCCTTCGAACATGCTGCCCAGCATCTGGGCCAGGAAGGTCTGCTCGAAGGTCCTGGCGGTCTGCGAGATCTTCTGGCGGGTGGCGGATTCGGGCACCGTCGGAATGCCCGAGGTCAGGGACTGGGTCTGTGGCAGGCCCGGCGAGGTGAGGGCGCTCATCACAGCACCTCGATGTCGGCTTGCAGCGCGCCGGCCGCCTTGATGCTCTGCAGGATCGAGATCATGTCCCTGGGCGTGACGCCCAGGGCATTCAGACCCTTGACCAGGGCTTCCAGCGAGACCCCCGACTGCAGCACGATCAGACGCTTTCCCTTCTCCTCGTCGATCTTGATGGTGGACGAGGGGGTCACCTGGGTGGTGCCCTGGCTGAAGGGGTTCGGCTGGCTGACCTGCGGTTGCTCGTTGACTGTGATGGACAGATTGCCCTGGTCGATGGCGACCTTGGAGACCCGGACATCGCCGGTGACCACGACCACGCCATCCACCTCGTTGATCACGACCTTGGCCGGGTTGTCGGGCTCCACTTCGAGCTGTTCCAGTCCGGTGACGAAGTTCATGATGTTCGCGCCCTCCGGGGGGCTGACCGTGACGATGGTCGGATTGTCGGCGGAGGCGGCACCGGGATAGCTGCGGTTGATCTCGTCCGCGATCCGCCGGGCGGTGGTGAAGTCGGGATTGTGCAGGGACAGGCGCATCTTCACCATGTTGCCCATCTTGAACTCCGTCTCCCGCTCGATCTCCGCGCCGGACGCGATCCGGCCGGAGGTCGGCACCCCGCGGGTCACGGAACTGCCGGATGCGCCCGAGGCGGACACGGCCCCGGTCTCCACCGTCCCCTGGGCCACGGCATAGATCTGGTTGTCGGCGCCCATGAGGGCGGTCACCACCAGCGTGCCGCCCAGCAGGCTCTTGGCATCGCCCATTGACGAGACGGTCACGTCGATCTTCGAGCCGGTCGCGGCGAAGGGCGGCAGCTTGGCCGTGACCATGACGGCGGCGATGTTCTTCGTGTCGATGGATGCGTCGCGCGTGTTGACGCCCATCCGTTCCATCATGGACATCAGGCTCTGCTTGGTCATCGGCACGTTCCGCAGGCTGTCGCCGGTGCCGTTGAGGCCGACCACCAGCCCGTAGCCCACCAGATCGTTCGAGCGCACGCCCTCGAAACTGACAATGTCCTTGATCCGCGAACGGGCCTCTGCAGGTGCGCCGCCGACCAGCCCGACGACCAGAGTGGCGAGGACCAGGGAGAAGCGGAACGTGGCGGATGACATGTGCGGGAACCCTGTCCTTGCGTCGTGGGGCGGGAGCTCTCCGCCTCGGACGTCCCCATGCGACAACCGTGCCACGTCATCTGCGTGAAAATGCTATATAAATCAGCAGGCCATACGGTTAACGGCCGACGACGCCCGGCAAGAAATTCCCCCGTGTTAAGGAATGTGCAAGATCGGCGGCGCAAATCTTGCCGCATGAACAGGATGGCGTTTCGATGAAGGTCAACGGTTCCGGTCCCGCTCCGGGCATTGCCCCGGCCTCCGGTCGGGGAAAGCCCTCGACATCGGGGTTCACCCTGGGGGGCGTGGACAGCGTCCCGTCAGGTGCCCCCGCCGCCCGGACCATGGGGGCTGCCTCCCTGACCAGCGTGGATGCCCTCCTGGCCCTTCAGGAGCAACCCAACCTTCTGGATCGGCGTCGCCGGGCGGTGAAGCGGGCGGGACGGATCCTCGACCATCTGGAGCAGGTCAAGCTGACCCTGCTGGAGGCCGGCCCTGCGGAGGGGGCTCTGGACCAGCTGGCCGCCGCCGTGCGCGAAGCCCGGGAAGACACGTCGGATGAGGGGCTCGAGGGCGTTCTCAACGATATCGAGACTCGCGCCGCGGTAGAACTTGCCAAGCGTGAGGTCGCGCTGCGGGCGCGCTGAGCGTGCGTCCTGCCCTGTGACGGTTGCACTCCGTTGATCCCCTGCAATTCGGTGCTATAAGCGCTTCCGCGCATATGGGGGCGTGTTTTCAGAGCGTGGGACGGTCTGATGGTGACGATCGCTTCAGTCGGTAATAAAGCCGGGGCCATGACGATGAGTGACGATTATCGGCCGCGGGAAGACGAGCCGTTCATGAATGATCGTCAGCTCGAATATTTCAAGACCAAGCTGCTCAACTGGAAAGAGGATATCCTCAGGGAATCCCGCGAAACGCTCAGCCATCTCCAGACCGAGACGGAAAATCATCCGGACCTTGCGGACCGGGCCTCTTCGGAGACCGATCGCGCGCTGGAACTCCGGACCCGGGACCGCCAGAGAAAGCTCATTTCGAAGATCGACTCCGCGCTTCGACGGGTCGAGGACGGAAGCTACGGCTACTGCGAGGAAACCGGCGAGCCGATCGGGATTGCCCGGCTCGAGGCACGCCCCATCGCGACCCTGAGCGTCGAGGCGCAGGAGCGTCACGAGCGCCGCGAGCGGGTCCACCGGGACGATTGAGGCCTGACCCGCCGGGACCGGTGCCTCAACTCAGGGGGGGCACCCGATCCGGGAGCTCCGGCCGAGCGGCCAGCTGCTGGCGGATGCAGGGCAGGACATCCTCGGCCCGGGGAACCGACGCCCAGGTGGCGGGAAGCCAGCGCGGCGTCACCCGGGCTTCCACCGTGTGGTCGATCAGCTCGAAGAAGGGCTGCCAGAAGCCCTTCAGATCCGCGAAGACAATGGGCTTGTTGTGCAGCGCCAGTCGCCGCCACGAGATCAGCTCGATCACTTCCTCCAGGGTCCCGACGCCGCCGGGGAACACGGCAATGGCGTCCGCCTCCCGGTACATGAGCATCTTCCGCTCATGCATGTTGTCGACAACGATGGTGTCCACCTCATCATAGATGACCTCCTTGCGGCGCAGGAACTCGGGGATGATCCCGAGGACGCTGCCGCCGGCCTGATGGGCGGCCTTGGCGGCTGCGCCCATCAAGCCGATGCCGCCGCCCCCATAGACAAGCCGCACGCCTTCGTCGGCGAGTTGTCGGCCAAAGGCGGATGCCCCGGCCAGGAACTCCGGATCAGCGGCATTCGACGAGCCACAGAACAGGCAGATGGACAGAGGTGACCCGTGCGGGACCGGTGGCGTCTCGGGGGGGCTTCATCCATCGGGCCGGGCTCCATGCACAGGACACTATCGCAGCTTCGACACCCGGTGCGGGAGAGACAAGCATTATCTCGGCAAAGATTTTGTGGATTGTCGTTGTGGACCTTGTATCGCCCTGTCCAGAGGATGATCTACCGTCTGCCGGAGCGGCCGGGCGACAACAGCCGGGTCTTGGCACGAACTGGGGTCGAGTGTTGCAGTCCAGACAAGCGGTGACGAAACCGGTCCAAATCGGGGGGACAGCAGCGCTCGTCCTGTGTCTGGCAGCCTGCGGGGGAGATCGGTCCTCCGACCCGGCGGGGCATCCCCCGAGTGGGGTGTCTTCCCTTGGGGCGACGCAGACCGGCCCCGGGACACCGCCCCCGCCAGAACCCACCGCGGCGGACTATGTGGAGGCACCCGTTGTCCTGGCCGGTGCACGGTCGACAGACGGGGGCGTGAGCGTGTCCGGCCGGGCGACGCCCGATGCCATTGTCCGCCTGTCGGCTCCGGAAGGGCAGAGCTGGGGCATGACCGCAGGCGGTGACGGCCAGTGGAGCTTCGCCGTGCCGGCGAGCCAGACCCCCCGGATGTTCGCCCTGACCTCGGAGAAGTCCGGACGGGCCGTTCACGTGGATGGGGCTGTGGTGATCCTTCCGCCCCCCGACGCCCCGGTGGCGATCGCGCGCCCGGGTTACGGGGTCCGCAGCATCGGCCTGCAGTCCATCCGTCCGGTGATTGTCTCCCTGGACTATGACGGGGGCGGGGGCGGGATCATTGCCGGTGTCGCTCGTCCGGGCTCGGTGGTGCACCTCTCGATCGACGGTCAGGACGCCGCCGTGGCGCGAACAGATCTGCAGGGTCGGTTCGTTGCGCCGGCGATCAAGCAGCCGCTGAAGGCCGGGCCGCGCATCATCCGGGTGGAGACCAGCGACGGGGCGGCGCAGATCCGGACCGACGTCCAGCCGACCAGCGGTCTGGAGGGGGTCTATGCCGCCCGTCGCCAGTCGGATGGCTGGCGACTGGACTGGCGGTCGGGGCCGCGGGCGATCCAGAGCACGGTGATCTTCGACAGCGCGCAGCAGACGCTGTGCGGTGCAGCGCGATGAGTGGAGCATTGAGACGCACCATGCCCCGGGGGGAGATGAGCCCTCCGGGGGACCAGATCGCATTCTGGGCCTCGATGCGCAGCCTGGCCGCCATCGTCGTG
>DAINBM010000070.1:0-9410 GCA_036732965.1 Caulobacteraceae bacterium
CGAGGAGGTGATGGCCGAGGTCCGGCAGAAGATCCAGGCCGGGGCCCCTGGGCTCGACATCGAGACGGCGCAGCTGATGGAGGACCTGATCGGCGACCTGACCGCCGTGCCCCAGCCGATCGAGATCAAGCTCTATGGCAGCGACGCCGCCAGCCTTCGGGAAGCCGCGGCGCTGGTGGCCCCCGCCGTCGGCAGGATCCGCGGCGTGGTGGAGGTGGTGGACGGCCTGCGGGTCGCCGGGGATGCCCTTACCGTTCGGGTCAACCGCCCGGCGGCGGCCCTGAACGGCCTCGACCCCGACGCGGTGGCCCGGCAGCTGACCGGCCTCGTGGAGGGTCAGGTGGTGACCCAGGTGCAGAAGGGCGAGACGGTCATCGACGTGCGCCTGTGGACCGCGCCGGCGCTTAGGGACCGGATCGCCGCCATCAGCGCCCTGCGTCTGCGGGCCCCCGACGGGCGTGAGGTGCCGCTCAGCGCCGTGGCCAGCGTGGCCGTGGACCCGGGTCAGGCCCAGATCACCCGGGAGAACCTGCAGCCGTTCCTCGACGTCACCGGCCGTCTGGAAGGCCGCGATCTGGGCTCGGCCATGGGCGAGGTGCGGCGCACGGTGGCGGGCCTGACCCTGCCCCCCGGCGTGCGGGTGGACTATGGCGGGCTCTACGCCCAGCAGCAGGCGTCCTTTGCGGACCTGACCCTGGTGTTCGGTGCCGCGCTCATGCTGGTCAGCCTGCTGCTGCTCTACCTGTTCGAGCGCTGGGCCGCGGTGCTCAGCGTGATCGGCGTGGTGCTGGCGGCGGCGGCGGCGGTGTTCATCGGCCTGTTCGTCACCGGGACCGAGCTGAACATCTCCGCCCTGATGGGCCTGACCATGGTGGTGGGCGTGGTGGCGGAGCTGGCGGTGTTCTTCCTGGCCGAGCTGGCACCGGGCCTCGACGTGACGGCGGAGGGACTGATCGCGGCGGGGGCGGCCCGGCTGCGGCCGATCCTGATGTCCGCCGTCATCGCCATCCTCGCCCTCTCCCCCCTGGCCCTCGGGCTGGGGGAAGGCGCGGCCATGCAGAAGCCCCTGGCCATCGCCATCATCTCCGGCCTGATCGCCGGAGCCCCGCTGGTCCTGTTCGTGCTGCCCGCCGCCTATCTGGCCCTGTCCCGGAGGTTCGGCGGGCGCGCCTGACGGGGGGCCGCGTCGGCGTCCGTGGACACCGGCCTCACCCCGGCCAGAGCATCCGCACGGCCGCGGCCGCCATCACCGCCACGGTGATCCAGCCCATCACCACCAGGGCGCGGCTGGCCAGGTGCGGCCCCATGATCGAGGGCTTGCGCGCCAGCAGCACCACCACCGCCACCAGCGGGACGGCGACGACGCCGTTGATCACCGCGCTCCAGAACAGGGCCTTCATCGGATTGACCGGCAGGAACTGGATGGCGAGACCGCCGAGGGTGCTGGCAATGATCACCCCATAGAAGCCCGGAGCGTCCCGCAGCCGCGTCTCGAGGCCCGAGCGCCAGCCCATGGCATCGGCCACCCCGTAGGCGGCCGAGCCAGCCAGCACCGGCACCCCGATCAGCCCGACCCCGAGAAGACCCACCGTGAACAGCAGGAAGGCAAAGGGTCCGGCAATCGGCTTCAGGGCCAGGGCCGCCTGGGCCGCCGTCTCGATGTCCCGGACCCCGGCAGCGTACAGGGTCACCGCTGTGGCCAGGATGATGAAATAGGCCGAGGCATCGGAATAGAGCATGCCGCTCCAGGTGTCCCAGCGGATGCGGCGAAGCTCCGACGGCGCCGCGGCGGGATCGTCCCGCAGGGCGCGACCGCCCGGGTCGCGCTGCAGGTCCTCCACCTCCTCCGAGGCCTGCCAGAAGAACAGATAGGGGCTGATGGTGGTGCCGAAGATGCCGACGATCATGGCCGCGGCCGGGCCGTCCAGCCGGAACTGCGGCCAGACCGTGCGCAGCGCCACCTCCGCCCAGGGCACGTGCACGGTGAACAGCACCGCCACATAGGCCAGCAGCGACAGGGTCAGCCACTTCAGGTACGCCACATAGCGGTGATAGGGGACGAACACCTGCAGTCCCAGGGTGACCAGCGCAAAACCGCACGCCATCCAGCGCCGGTCGAGGCCGGTGACCAGGGCCCCCGCCTCGCCCATGGCGGCGATGTCGGCGGCGATGTTCAAGGTATTGGCCACCACCAGCAGCCCCACCACGCTCTGCAGCACCGGCGTGGGGAAGGCGTCGCGGATGTTGGCGGCCAGCCCCTGGCCGGTGACCCGCCCGATCCGCGCGCACATGGACTGGACCGCCGCCATCAGCGGATAGGCCAGCGGCATGGTCCACAGCATGTTCAGGCCGAACTGGGCCCCGGCCTGGGAATAGGTGGCGATGCCGCTGGGATCATCATCGGCCACGCCGGTGATGAGGCCCGGGCCCAGATGCGCCAGCGGCGAGGCCTTGATCCGGCCCCAGAGGCCCTGCGGGGTCTCACCCCCGGTCGCGCCCGTGTCTTCCGCCATGCCCGTCACGCTCCCGACCCGAACTCCGGGTCAGGTTAGGCGCATCGGTGGCGGACCGCCATCGGCTTTGGCCATCAGCGGGTGGTGACGGCCAGCACGGCGAAGCTGCCCGCCGTGGCCACCGGACGGCCACCCGCCGTGGCCGGCGGCCCCATGACGGCTGAGGGCAGGTAGACGCGGCCGGTCTTCACGTCGATGGCCGCGGTGCGGGCGCTGGTCCGGGTCGTGCCGGTGGCCACGACCTTCAGGGTATCGGCATCGATGACGGTCAGCTTGCCGTCGCGACCCGAGGGGATGAACACCCGGTGGGCCTCGGGATCATAGACGGCCGCGTCCGGGCCCGAACCGATGGGCAGGGTCGCCAGCACCGCGCCGGTATCGGCGGCCACGACGGCGGCCACCTTGTTGGCACAGGCCGCGAACAGGCGGTTGTTGTGGCTGTCATAGGCAAGGCCGGTCGGCTCTTCACATCCGGTCAGCTTGTACTGGGCGGTCACCTTGCGCGCCCGGGCATCGAAGGCGACGACCTCGCCCAAATCCTCGACATTGGCATAGACATGGCCCTTGCCGTCGCTCGCGGCGAACTCCAGCGCGCCGGGCACGGCCACGGTGCCTTCAAGGGCCCCGCTGACGGGGTTCACCAGGGCAACGCCGCCGCCCTTGTTGTCCATCACCCAGACCAGACCGGACACGACATCGAACACGGCCGCGTCGGGCTTGACGCCGGTCTTCACCCGGCTGCGAACGGTCCCGGTGGCGAGATCGGCGATCACGGCCTCGCCGGTGACCCCGGTGGTGACCAGCACGTCCTTGCCGCCGTTCACGGGCAGGGCGATGTGATTGCCCTTGAGCTCGCCCAGGATCTGGGTGGTCTTGCCGGTGGCCAGATCCTGGACGGACACGCCCACGCCCCGGGCCACCAGCACCCGACCGCCGTCGGAATCGACGGTGATGTAGTCCCAGCCCCCGTCCGGCCCGGCCAGGGTGGCGACGACCTGAGGCACCGGAGCGGTCGCGGCGAGGGCGGCAGAGGCCGAGGTGAGGGCAGCGCCCAGAAGCAGGGTGGCGGCGAACCGGGACAGCATGCGGAAGCTCCTGGGCAATGGGGCGTGAGAGGAATGACCTACCGCTGCACGACTTCGCGCGCAGGATCAAGACCGGCCGCCCCGGTGCCGCCGGCAATCTCCACCGCCACAAGGGACCGGAGGTTTGTGAAATTCTTCCGACAATCCGGGCGACGGTAAAATATTTCAGGATGGAAACAATAAATCCATCTCACACTCGATTAACAGTCGGGTGGCGCCGGGAAGATCTCCGGGCACGAGGACTCACCGGAGCCACCGCAAGGCCCCGATCTTCATCTTTAATTTACGATCCAGTCACGGAACCGTCATCGCCCAGAAACAAGGTGCGCCGCAGTTGTAACCGCCCGGCACCGCGCCGGGGGGCTTCGTCGCTATTCAGGGGCTTCCATGACACCTTCCAACCTTCGGCCGGCGCTGATCGCCGGCATCAGCCTGATCGCCCTCGCATCGGCCGCCCGCGCCGCGGATGCACCCGCCGCCGCAGCAGACGCGTCCGCCGGCACTGTGGAGCAGGTCGTGGTGACCGCCCCCCGCCAGGAAGTGATCGCCCGCCAGCGTCAGGAAAACGCCTTCACGATCATCAACGTCCAGTCGGCCGAGACCATCGCCAAGTACCCGGACTACAATGCCGCCGAGGCGCTCGGCCGCATGCCCGGCGTGTCCCTGTCGACGGACACGGCCGAGGGCCGGTTCGTCAACATCCGCGGCATCGACGCCAACCTGAACGGCGCGACCTATGGCGGCGTGGTGCTGCTGAACACCCTTGCCTCCGGCACGGCGGCCAGCGGCGCGGGCCGGGCGGTGGAGTTCGACACCATCCCCACCGGGGCCATCGACGGCATCGTGCTCTACAAGACCCTGTCCCCGGACCGGGAAGCCGAGGGCCTGGGCGGTCAGATCGAACTGACCCCCCGCTCGTCCAAGGACCTCTCCAAGCCCTTCGTCGAAGGCGAACTGGGCTGGGGCTACGAGAACCTGCACGACCACACCGGTCCGTTCACCGCGGCCCTCGCCGCCGGTGCCCGCTTCGGCTTCAACAACGGCAAGCTGGTGGTCCAGGGTGATGGCCAGGACGTGCCCGCCGGCTCGGGCTGGATCTCCAACCCCACGCCGTTCTCCTTCGTCATCACCGGTTCGCGCAAGGATGACCGTCGGGGCATCGACGACATCGAGCCGAGCTATGTGGCGCCCGGCCAGTTCGACCGCGTGGACTTCCGCCGTTACGACTACAACCGTCGCCGGTTCGGCTATGGCGGCAATTTCGACTTCAAGCCCAATGACAACCACAGCTACTACGTCCGCCTGGACGTGGCCGGCTACAAGGAGCGGGCGCACAAGAACCACTGGTACGCCCAGTTCGACGGCAACGCCTCGGCTCCGGACGCCAAGGGCTTCCTGACCGACGGGTTCCAGCCGCAGGTGGATCTGGTGGACCTGGAGGAGACCCACCGCAACACGGTGATCGCCGCCGGCGGTTCGGACCGCTTCAACGATCTGGTGGTCGACTACCGGGTGGCCTACAGCCGCGCGACCTATGTGGAGAACTACTACAACGAGGCCCGCTACAAGGGTCAGGACATCTTCGTCGGCAAGTACAACCCCTCGAACCCGCACCAGCCGGTGTTCCAGCTGTTCATGCCCGATGGCGTGACCCCGTTCGTCTCCACCAACGTTCTCAACTACAACTCGGCCACCAAGACGTCGTTGACCAACTACTTCGAGACGGCCGTCGACGAGGAAACCAGCTACGCCCTGAACGCCCGCTATCCGGTCCATCTGATCGGTGACAACGGCGAGCTGAAGGCCGGCGTCAGCGCCCGCCTGCGCAACAAGGTGGTCAATGACTTCGGTGGGTTTGCCAAGGTCAACTCGCCCTTGTCGGCCGTTTCGCAGAGCGTCGCACCGGGCGACAACTACTACGACGGGGCCTATCCCGCCGCCCCTTATGCCGACATCTACGCCATGCGGGCCCTGGTCCGGGCCAACACGGTCCTGACCGCCGCCAACGGCCTGAGCCGCGACTTCAATGACGACGAGAACGTGTACGCCGCCTACGGCATGTACACCTTCAACATCGGCAAGCTGAGCGTTCTGGGCGGCCTGCGGGTGGAAAAGACCGACGCCACCTACGGCAACTACCTGACCACCACCGACGCCCTGGGCAACGACACGGTCAGCTTCGTCAAGCACAGCAAGAGCTACACCGACCTCTTCCCGACGATCCAGGCCAAGTACGAGATCCAGCCCGACCTGCAAGTCCGGGCGACCTGGTCCACCGGCATCGCCCGGCCGGGCTTCACCCAGGCCGGTGGCAATGCCGGCGTCGACTTCACCGCGGCACCGCGGCCGGTCTATTCTGCCGGCAATCCGGACCTGAAGCCGACCACGGGCAACAACTTCGACCTCGACATCGAGTACTACATGCCCAACGGCGGGATCCTGCAGTTCGGCCTGTTCGACAAGGAGTTCGACAACTACATCTTCGCCCACACCGTCACCAATGTGGCCAACCCGATCTTCGGGGCCGGGACCAAGGGTGACTTCGTCTCCTATTCCAACGAAAGCGCCTGGGCCCGGGGCCTCGAGGTCGCCTACCACCAGAAGTTCACCTTCCTGCCCGGTCTGGCCCGGGGCTTCGGCCTCGATGCCAACATGACCGTGGTGGACAGCCGCTTCCTCGAATACGACACCACCACCAGCGCCACCGGCAAGAACCAGTACGGCTCCCTGCCGGGCACTTCGCACCTGACCTACAACGTGGCGCTGTTCTACGAGCTGAACGGCCTCGCCCTGCGTCTCTCCAGCGAACATGTGGGCGCGAGCCTGTTCGGTGCGGGCGGGTCCGACAAGTCGGGTGACACCATCCAGGCGTCCAAGACCAACTATGACTTCACCTCCAGCTACGAGTTCGACAAGCACTGGACGGTCTACTTCAACGTGAAGAACCTGGCGGACACGCCGCTCCGCTACAATGTCGGCGGCGCGACCATCCAGCGGGAAGTCTACGGCCAGACCTTCGAAGGCGGCGTCCGCGCGAAGTTCTGATCCGCGTCTCCACGTCAGACACGGCAACGCCGCCAGGGGCCACCCTGGCGGCGTTGTTCGTTTGCGGGCGTGGCAAAAGGGTGGTGCGTGGTTCGAGACGCGCGTGTCCCGCGCGCCTCACCATGACAAGGGTTGATGGATCGAGCCCATGAGGCTGGCCCGGTGCCGCTCAACCCTTCGTCATCCTGAGGAGGGCCGAAACGGCCCGTCTCGAAGGACGCGGATCCGACCCTAGGGCCGGCGGCCCTGGCTGGGCTTGAAGCTGCGGCCGGCGCTGGGTGACGGTGCGGCGGGCTGGCGGATCGGGCGGGTGTCGGCCACGCCCTCGGGGCGACGCTCGCCGGCCATCGGATCCCAGCGCGGGGTCTGGGCCTGACCGGAGGCCTTGCCGCCACCGGCACCGCCATTGCGTTGGCGATGAGGCTGACCGCCGCCCTCGGGGCGACGCTCGCGACGATGGTCCCGGGCCTTGGGCTGGGCCAGCTTCTGCTCCACGTCGCCGCCCGAATTGCGGGGCTGCGACGGCGGGGCCACCAGGCTCTTGTCCGAGCGGCGATCAACCGCCGGCAGGGTCTGGCGGGTGGTCTTCTGGATGGCCTTCAGCAGCAGGCGTTCGTCATCGGCACACAGGCTGACGGCCGAGCCGCCCGCCCCCGCCCGCGCCGTCCGGCCGATGCGGTGCACATAGGCTTCCGGCGTCATGGGCAGCTCGAAATTGACCACATGGCTGACGGCGTCCACATCGATGCCGCGGGACGCGATGTCGGTGGCCACCAGCGCGCGGACCTTGCCCGCCTTGAAGTCGGCCAGGGCCCGCTCCCGCTGCCCCTGGCGCTTGTCGCCATGGATCGCGGCGGCCTCGACACCGACCTTCTCCAGATAGTCCGCCACCCGGTCCGCGCCGTGCTTGGTGCGGGTGAAGACGATGACCCGGTTGAAGGCGGGATCGGCGAACAGCTCGGCCAGCAGGGGACGCTTCTTGCCCGCCTCGATGAAGATGACCCGCTGGTCGACCTTTTCCACGGTAGTGGCCTGCGGGGTGACGGACACCTCCACCGGCTTGTCCAGCAGCTCGGCCGCCAGCTTGGCGATCTCCGGCGGCATGGTGGCGGAGAAGAACAGGTTGTGCCGCTTCTTGGGCATGTAGCCCACGATCTGGCGGATCGGGCGGAAGAAGCCCAGGTCCAGCATCTGGTCAGCCTCGTCCAGGACGAGGATCTCGGTCTCGCCGAGGAAGCAGGTCTTCTGGCCGATATGGTCGATCAGGCGGCCCGGCGTGGCCACCAGCACGTCCACGCCCGGTGCCAGGGCACGGACCTGGGTGCTCATCTTGGCCCCGCCGAACACGACGGTGACGCTGATGTTCAGCAGCTTGCCATAGGCGCGGAAGTTCTCGGCGATCTGGCTGGCCAGTTCCCGGGTGGGGGACAGCACCAAGACCCGACAGCCGCGGCGGGGCGCCGGCTTCCGGTCGGCGGCCAGGCGATGCAGGATCGGCAGGGCAAAGGCCGCGGTCTTGCCGGTGCCGGTCTGGGCCACGCCCAGGATGTCGCGACCGGTCATGGCCGCCGGGATCGCCTGGGCCTGGATCGGGGTGGGGGTCTCGTAGCCCTTGGCGGTCAGCGCCTTGAGCAGGGGCTCGGCGAGGCCGAGGTCCTTGAAGGTGGTCAAGTGAGGATGTCTTTCGAATATGGGCGCAGCTCCGGACAGCACACAGCTGTTCCGGATGGCGCGGGGGGAAGGGTCACCCGCCCCGCGTGTATGGGCGAACTTGGTTCGGGAAGGTTGTTCCCAGCGCTCGACAGCCGGACCGGAAAGCCGGTCCCACACGCCACTGGAGCGCCGATCAGCCGGTGCAGAATGCTCCGGACGGTGTCTTGTTGCGCCGCAGCACGCCGAATGTCAAGCTAAACCTCTGTCAGATCGCAATTTCCGCGCGCAAACCGGGTGGGACAGCCCCGGGCGCGCTCCGAGGAACGTCGCATGTATGCCCCCGGCCCCTTCCAGGAAACCCGCCTCGAGGTGATGCTGGAGGCTATGCGCGCGGCACAGCTGGCGACGCTGTTGACCCCCGCAGACGGGGACCTGCACATCACCCATGTCCCCATGATTCCGGCGACGGACGCGGCGGGCGACCTGTGGCTGGAGGCGCATCTGGCCCGGGCCAATCCCCACCCCGGGGCCCTGGGACACAGCCCCCGCTCCGTCGCCATCTTCCACGGCCCGCAGGCCTATGTCTCCCCCGGCTGGTATGCCTCCAAGGCCGAGCACGGCAAGGTGGTCCCCACCTGGAACTACATCGTCGTCCACGCCCACGGCCCCCTCGAGGTCGTCGACGATCAGGTCTGGCTGGAGGATCAGGTCCGCCGGGTGACCACCTGCAACGAGGACGGCCGGCCTGCGCCCTGGTCGGTGGACGATGCCCCCCGGGCCTATTTCGAGGGCATGCTGCGGGGCATTGTCGGCGTGCGGCTCCGGGTCGAGCGGCTGGAGGGCGTATGGAAGATGCAGCAGCACCGCTCCGACGCCGACCGGGCCGGTCTGATCGCCGGATATGCCGCCGAGACGGACCCTGCCGCCCGCGCCGTCGGTGATGTCATGCACCGGCTGGAGCAGAGCCGCCGCTAGGGGCGGCTCGCCCGGACCCGGACGCTAGTTGAGCTTCAGCACGCCGCAGGCGACCCGGGCCCCGGCCCCGCCGATGGGCTGGGTGGACTAGTTGTCGAAGCTATGAAGGTTGTTCACCCGGGGTTGGGTTGAGAGAATG
>DAINBM010000071.1:0-9360 GCA_036732965.1 Caulobacteraceae bacterium
GATCGGCACCACTGGAACGCCGGGCCACAGCTGTGCGGACACCGTTTCCACCGGCCCCAGCACCTGCGGCGTCAGGGGCGGTGCGGCGGCAAGGGGAAAGCGGTGGGTCACCGGCGGAATGGAGACGGCCGGATCATCCACCTGCTTGATCAGCGCCTGACGCACATCTTCCATGGGCACGCCGGGGAAGATCCGGCAGTTGATGGTCGCCCGGGCCCTCTGGGGCAGGGCATTCTCCGCATGACCCGCCTCCAGCATGGTGGCCACGCAGGTGGTCCGCAGCATGGCGTGGAAGGTGGGGTCCCGGCTCAGCAGCGCATCCGCCGCCGCATCCTGCGGGTTGGCGGCAATGGCGCGCATGGCGGTGCCGGTCTCGCCGCCGATCACTGGGGCCATGCGGGTGAGGAAGGCGCGGTTGGCGTCATTCAGCTGCACCGGAAACTCGTAACGGCTGACCCGGTCCACGGCCCGGACCAGATGATAGATGGCATTGTCCGGCACGGGGCGGGAGCTGTGGCCACCGGGATTGGTGACCTCGAAGACGAACGACACGGAGAGCTTCTCGGCCGCCAGCACGGTGTGCGACACCCGCTTGCCTGCCCCGTCGAGCTGCCCCCCCGCCCCTTCGTTCAACGCCAGACCTGCGTCGATCAGGTCCCTGTACTTCGTCGACAGCAGCTCGGCCCCGTTCACCGCCGCGCTGTCCTCGCCGCAGGTGAGGGCCATCTTCAGGGTGCGCCGGGGCATGTATCCGGCCTTCCGGTAACGGATCAGCGTGTCGGCCCAGATCGCCGCCTGCGCCTTGTCGTCAAATGCGCCGCGGGCATAGAAGTAACCGTCCTCCTCCACCAGGGTGAAGGGGTCGCGGGTCCAGTCTCCGCGCTTGGCGGCCACCACGTCGATATGGGCCAGCAGCAGCACGGCCTTGGCCTTCGGGTCCCGCCCCGGATAGATCACCACCAGATTGCCGTCTTTCGGATGGTCCGGGGGCACGATCAGGTGCAGCTGGTCGTCACCAAACCCCGCCGCCTTCATCCGGGCGGCCACCCGTTCCGCAGCCAGGGTGCAGCTGCCGGCCGGGAAGCTCGTATTGGTCTCCACCAGCTCCTTGTAGAGGGCGCGGAAGTCAGCGACATCCGCCGGCGGCGGCACGGCCGGAACGGGGGCCGGAGCCGATGCGGCCATGGCCGAGGTCGCGATGAGAGCGGCCGCCGCGCCGGCAAGGGCTGCGGAGAAAACGGGTTTCAGCATGGAGGTCCTTCCTGTCGAGCGCCGAGCTTGGCCAGCCGCCGCGCGCCCGTCAATGCGTCATGCGGGTCTGTCCTTCGGCGCGGAGCGGTCTATGCTGTCCGGACAAGATCCGCAGACGGACGAGCTCCCATGTCGCAGACCCCCGACTACATCCCCGTGATCGACATCGCCGGCCTGTCCTCCGGCGATCCGGCGGCGACCCGCAAGGTGGCCGACCAGGTGGCTCAGGCCTTTGCCGGGTCCGGCTTCTGCTACATCCGCAATCACGGGATCGCGCAGAAGATCATCGACGACGCGGCCCGGGAGGCGATGGTCTTCTTCCGTCAGCCGCTGGAGGCCAAGCTGAAGGTCGCGCCCAGGGAGTCGGTGCGCGGCTTCAATGCCATCGGCCGTACCAAGATGGCGGGGGCCGAGAACCCGGACTACAAGGAGTATTACCAGATCGGACTGGAACTGCCCCGGGACGATCCGGCCGTGCTGGCCGGCCAGCCCCTGCGCGGCCCGAACCAGTGGCCCGCCGACCAACCCACCTTCGAACCGGCCCTGACCCGCTATTTCGCCGCCGTCGCCGCCTGCGGCCAGCACTTCCTGCGGGCCGTGGCCCTGTCCCTCGGCGCGGACGCGGCCTTCTTCGCCGACAAATACGACAAGCCCCTGCAGCGCACCCAGTGCGTCTACTACCCGCCCCATCCGGACACGGTGGAGGGAGAGGTATTCGGGGTCGCCCCGCATACGGACTATGGCTGCGTGACCCTGCTCTGGCAGGACGATGTGGGCGGGCTGGAAGTGCTGGATCCGTCCGGTGCCTGGGTCGCCGCCCCGCCCATACCGGGGACGCTGGTGGTGAACATCGGGGATCTGCTGGCCCGCTGGTCCAATGACCGCTACCGCTCCACCCTGCACAGGGTGACCAACCGCTCGGGACGGGAGCGGCTGTCCATCGCGACCTTCTACGATCCGGATTTCGTGGCCCCGGTGAACCCGGCAGACCTCGGCATCCCGCACGGCACAACGCCCGCCTATGCGGCCACCACGGCGGGCGACTACATCATGGGACGCATCAATGCCTCGCAGAAGCACCAGCAGACGGCCGCAACCGCCTGACGGCCGCTTTGCAGGGTCGCGACCCTAGAGGTTGGCGCGCTGGGCCATTTCCAGCATGATCCAGCCGGTGACCGCCCAGGTCATGGCTGCGATCGCCAGGATGAAGGCCCCCGCACCGCAGGCTGAAAACGCAGTCATGCCTCGCGAGCGCATGCGCCCGCCACTGATAGCACCCATGGTTTCCTCCGTGACCCGGACGCCGCATGGGTTCGCGGTGTCCTCAGGTGTCGGCTACTGTAAGGCGGAAAAAATCCGCCCCCGCGCCGTATCTGGAGGAAGTCTGAACCGCGATCTCGGCGGGAGCAAGCGCTTTCGAGGTAGAATTCACCCGCATTCGCGGGAAAATGTCGTGTCCATGTAAGTTGTCAGCGATAAGTTTGCGGCGCCGGATCAACCCCCGAGGCCGGTCACGATCTGAGGCAGGGCCGACTCGACCCCCTGCAGCGCCGGGCTGGCCTCCGCGGCATCGAACCCGGCCATGATCCGGGCAAACCGCTCCTCCACCGCACCGCGCATGTTGGGATGGGTGAAGACATAGAGCTCGTCGTTCTCGATCGCCTCGCGCACCCGGCGGCCGACGGCCACCGGATCGATCCCCGCCTGGACCAGGGCCGAGGCAACGCCCAGTTCCACCTCACCCGGGCCGCCGAAGCGGTCGGGACGGTTGCGGGCGGACTTGTCGATATTGGTGCGGACAAAGCCGGGGCACAGGACACCGACGCCGATGTTCTCGTGTGCCAGTTGCAGGCGCCACCCTTCGGACATGGCGACCACCGCGAACTTGGTGGCATTGTAGGGCTCCATGCCCGGGGGCGAGACCATGCCGGCCATGGAGGCGGTGTTCAGCACGTAGCCGCCTTCGCCATGGCTGCGGATCAGGGGCAGGAAGGTCTCCATGCCATAGACCACCCCCATCAGATTGACCTCGACCACCCAGTCCCAGTCGGTGGCTTTCACCTCGCCGATCAGGCCGCCACCGCCCACACCGGCATTGTTGCAGACCACATGGACCTTGCCGAAGGCCTCGATCGTGCGCTGGGCCGCGGCCTCCACCGCCCCGCGGACGGACACGTCGCAGATCACGCTGGCCGCGCGGATCTGGCGTTCCTCCAGGCCGCGGACGGCGGCTTCCAGAGCCTCGGCCTCGATGTCCGCCAGCATGACCGACATTCCCGCCTCGCCGAAGGCATGGGCCATGGCCAGGCCGATGCCGCTGGCTCCGCCGGTGATGAAGGCCGTCTTGCCCTTGAGGTCGCGCATGTCCGTGGTCTCTCCGCCCATAGTGTTCCGCCGGATCCCGGCGGCTGTCGGCCGCACAGTGACGCCTCGTCCAGGGGAGTTCAAACCCTTAAATCGCGGCCATGGCGGATTGCGCGCTCGGGGCGGGCGAGGCAAACCTGTCTGCGATGAACGGGTCCGGCAAGGGCCGGAGGGGATGAACAGGATGAGGCGCGAGACCGGGTGGTCCCGACGACGGCTGATGGCGGGAGCCGCCCTGAGCGCGGCCGGGCTGGCCGCCGGGGCCCGCGCCGGGACCGCGGCGACTGCGCCCGATGCGGGGACCGCCCTGCGGACCCTTCTGGCCGAGAGCGCCCGGTCGGAGCGGTCCATCGACCCGCTGGATGTCGTGCGGGCCAAGGGGGTGGACGCGGCGCGTTTCACCGACCCCCTGTCCGACACCTATCGGGACGAGCGCCTCGCCGCCAAGCAGCGGGACGCCCGGGGGCTGGCGGCCATTGACCGGGCGGCGCTGAGCGACACCGACCGACTGGCCTATGATGTGTTCCGCTATCGCACCGCCGCCGCCCTCGAGGAGATCACGTCGGGCCTGTTCGACATCGGACGGATGACCCATCTCGACCCGTCCTTCGGCCTGCAGGTGAGCTTTCCGGATGCCGCATCCGGCGCCGGAGCCCCGCTGCGCACGGTGGCGGACCATGAAGCGGGGCTCGCCCGGATGCACTGGTTCGCCGGCTATATGAGAAACGCTATGGACCAGCTGGCCCGGGGCCTGGCGCACGGCTATGTCCAGCCCCGGATCGTCGTCCGGAACGTGCTGGCCGAGGTGGATGCCATGCTGGCCCTGGCACCGGAGGCGACCCCTTTCTACAAGCCAGTCCTCGACCTTCCCGGGGACATTCCTCCGGCGGACAAGGCCCGGCTGGCGGCCGCCTATCGCCGGGTGATCGTGGAGGAGGTGCTGCCCGGCTATGCCCTGTGGAAGCGCTATCTCACCGACACCTACCTCCCCGCCGCCCGGGAGGCACCGGGCCTCTGTGCGCAGAAGGACGGGGACCGGATGTACGCCGCGGCGCTGGCCCGGCACACCACCACCCGCCTCACCGCCGACGAGATCCATGCCCTGGGCCTGTCCGAGGTCGCCCGGATCCGGGAGGAGATGGAGGCCGTGCGCCGGACGCTGAAATTCGACGGCGACCTGCACGCCCTGTTCGCCCATGTGCGCACGGACAGGTCCTTCTACTTCACCCGGCCGGAGGATCTGCTGGCCCGGTTCGCCAGCATCCTCGAGCGCATCTGGCTGGGCATGCCGCGCCTCTTCAACCGCAAGCCCAAGGCCCCGTTCGAGGTCCGGGCCCTGCCGTCGCTCGGCGAGACGCGCGGTACGGGCTACTACGCCCTGGGCCCCGCGGACGGGTCCGGGCCCGGTGTGCTCTATTTCAACATGTCCATGCTGGATACCCGGCCGATCCCGACGCTCGAGACCCTGACCCTGCACGAGGGCGTGCCCGGCCACCACTTCCAGGGATCGCTGGCGCAGGAGAACACCGCCCTGCCCGACATGCTGCGGTTCGGTGGAGACTTCACCGCCTATGTGGAGGGCTGGGGCCTCTATGCGGAATCCCTCGGCAAGGAGCTCGGGCTGTTCACCGACCCCTGGCAGTGGTTCGGCCACCTGGACTTCGAGATGCTGCGAGCCGTCAGGCTGGTGGTGGATACCGGCCTGCATGCCAGGGGCTGGTCGCGGGAACGGGCCATCGCCTTCATGACCGACAACACCTCCATGGCCCCCCGGGACATCGTCGTGGAGATCGACCGCTACATCGCCGATCCCGGGCAGGCCACCGCCTACAAGGTGGGGGAACTGCGCCTGCAGGCCCTGCGCCGCCGGGCGACGGAGCGGCTGGGCGCGAGGTTCGACATCCGCCGCTTCCATGATCAGGTGCTGATGACCGGTGCCCTGCCCCTCGACATTCTCGAGGCGCGGATCGATGCCTGGATCGCCGCCGGAGGACCGGCCCTGGCATGACCGTGACGAGCCCCCCCTATCCGAGCCCGCGCCGCGCCTGGAGCGTGGTGCTGATCCTGTTTGCCACCGCCGTGCTGGCCTATACCGACCGGCAGGTGCTGAGCCTGCTGGTGGACCCGATCCGTCACGACCTGCGGGTGGACGACACCGGCATGAGCCTGTTGCTGGGGCTCTCCTTCGCCATGGTCTATGGCATAGCCGGCCTGCCCCTCGGGGTGCTGGCAGACCGGATGTCCCGGCGCAACCTGATCGCCGCAGGCGTGGCGGTGTGGAGCCTCGGCACGCTGATGTGCGGGCTCGCCCCCTCCTTCGAGGTGTTGTTCGCCGCCCGGATCGTGGTGGGCCTGGGGGAAGCGGTCCTGTCCCCTGCCGCCATCTCCCTGATCAGCGACAGCTTCCCGCCCCAGCGCCGGGGCGTGGCCGTGGGGGTCTATTTCACCGGCATCGCCATCGGCATCGGCGGTGCCATCCTGATCGGTGGCGGGGTTCTCGAGGCGGTGCGGCAGGGTCTGTTCGCGCTCACGCCGCTGGCCCGCTGGGCCCCGTGGCGGCTGGTCTTCCTGGCCATCGGGGGGCCGAGCCTGTTGTGGACCCTGGTGCTGCTGACCGTGCGGGAACCGGCCCGCCGGCTGGAGTCCGAGACCGCAGACGACGCGCCACAGGCGCCGGTCGCCGGTGCCAGTTGGACGTCCATCGCGCCGGTGTTCGGCGTGGTGGCGGTGGCCTCGCTGGTGGACAATGCCGTGGGGGCCTGGGCCCCGTCCCTCCTGATCCGCCGCTTTTCCGTCGACCCGGCGGCGGTGGGGGTGGAGCTGGGCGTGCTGCTGATGCTGGGCTATGGCGGCGGCATGCTGGCGGGCGGGGCCCTGGCCGACCGGTTCGCCCTTTGGCGCGGTGCCCGGGGCAAGGTGGAGCTGTGCGGCCTCGCCGTGCTGGCCGCCCTGCCCGCGGCCCTGGCCCTGAACAGTCCCAGCCTGCCGCTGGTCCTGGCGGCCGTCACCGCTTATTTCGCCCTGTCCGCCGTGGTCACCGCGTCGGGCCTGTCGGCCATTCTCGACGGCACGCCCAACCGCGCCCGGGGGCGGGCCATGGCCATCAGCTTCTTCCTCAACGTGGCCATCGGCGCCGGCTTCGGCCCCACGGCGGTGGCCCTGGCCGGGGAGCGGATCTTCGGTCCCGCAGCCGGGCTGGGACCTGCGATCAGCTTCACCGTGGTCGCGTGCTATGGCCTCGCGGGGCTGGCCCTGATCCCCGCCCTGCGCCGCCGGAGACAGGCATGACGGACATGAGCGACGACAGCTTCGAGCTCTATGACCTGCGGGTCGAGGTGGTGGCCCCCCCCGGCGCGCGGCTCTACTGCTCCGCCCAACCCGGCGACTGGTTCGAGCTGCGGGGCGAGAACCTGTTCCTGCCGGAGGGCCAGGGCTTCTCCATCTACTCCCTGGCGGCGGTCCTGCCCCTGCTCGCGGCCAAGCAGCGCCCGACCCATCCCAATGACTGGATGTCCACCGATGCGGAGGTGGCCTGCCCCGACCCCAACTGCCCGTCCCGCCTGCGCATCACCCGGCTGGGCCTGCGCCGGTTCCGCCACAGTGACGTGACCGCCACCGAAAGACCGCGCCCTTGAGCTTTTCCGAGACCTTCGACCTCGCCCCCGGCTATCGCATCTCCCGCGTCCTGAGGGGCGGCTGGCAGCTGGCCGGCGGCCACGGGCCGGTGGCGCGGGAGGCCGTCGGCGACGACCTGCAGGCCTTCTACGATGCCGGCGTCACCACCTTCGACTGCGCCGACATCTATACGGGCGTGGAGGAGATGATCGGCGACTTCCGGGCCCGGCTGCTCCAGACCCGGGGTGCCGAGGCCCTCGCCCGGCTCAGGGTGCACACCAAGTTCGTGCCCGACCTCGACCGGCTGCCCCGGATCACGCCTGCCGACGTCCGGCGGATCATCGACCGGTCCCTGCAGCGCCTGCGGACGGAGCGGCTGGACCTCGTCCAGTTCCACTGGTGGGACTATGACCAGCCCCGCTACACCGACGCCGCCCGGGCCC
Organism: Caulobacteraceae bacterium; assembly: GCA_036732965.1. GTDB lineage: Bacteria > Pseudomonadota > Alphaproteobacteria > Caulobacterales > Caulobacteraceae > CAIMFV01. The sequence goes on from DAINBM010000071.1 coordinate 7,674, forward strand.
TCCTCGACCTGCAGGCCGAGGGCAAGATCCAGCTCATCGGCGGCACCAATTTCGACGCGGCCCATGTGCGGGAGATCGCGGCCGCGGGCGTCACCTTCGCCACCCTGCAGGTGCAGTACTCCCTGCTGGACACAAGGCCGGAGGGCCCCATGGCCGAGGTGTGCGCGGCCCTGGGCATGAAGCTCCTGTGCTACGGCACCCTGGCCGGGGGCTTCCTGTCGGAGCGCTGGCTGGGGCAGCCCGAACCCGTCGGGGCCCTGGAGAACCGGTCGCTGGTCAAGTACCGGCTGATCATCGAGGCGTTCGGCGGCTGGGACCTGTTCCAGCAGTTGCTGGTCACCCTGAAGCGGGTCGCCGAGCGTCATGGCACCACCCTGTCGGCGGTGGCGTCGCGACACGTGCTAGACCAACCCCATGTGGCCGGCGTGATCGTCGGCGCCCGCAACGCCACCCACCTGCCGGCCACCCTGGCCATGGAGCATGTCCGCCTCACCGACGCGGACCGGGCAGAGATCGCCGAGGTCCTGGCGCGGCGCGCCGGCCCGTCCGGCGAGGTCTACGCCCTGGAGCGCGACCGCACCGGACCGCACGGATCCATCATGAAGTACAATCTCGGCGACAGCTGAGCGGCCGTCGCGGGGGTCAGTACCGCCAGCTGGTCAGGTCCGCACCGGCCGGGGCCGTCGCCTTGATGCGCTCCAGGATCTTCGGCAGGTACTGGTAGTTGTAGTGCAGGCGGCTGTAGGCGTTGGGCAGGGTCGGGTCCCCGTTCCAGCAGTGCTCCGCCCGGTCGCCATAGGCCACCTCGCCCCCGTAGCCGGGCTTGAGGGACTCCAGCCGCTCCTGGGCGAAATAGACACTGTCGGTCAGGTAGTAGTTGTCGCCATTGCCCACATAGACGTGGATCTTGCCCTGCAGCCGGGGGGCCAGCGTCGACCAGTCCCGGGCGATGATCGCCGAGAGGTCGTAGTGATCGTGCCAGTAGGCCACCGTCTCATGGTCGATCTTGCCGGTCAGCTTGTCGAACACGGGCCTGGGATAGCCGTCCGCGCCCGCCGGGCCGAACACCGCCTGCCAGATGTCGTACTGCTGGCCGGAGCGGCCGTGGTCGCCCTGCACCAGCTCCATGTAGTTCATGTCCCGCTGGGTGCCGGTGACCTCCCCCAGATAGTTGCGGAAGCCCGGCCGCTCGACGCTGGAGGCCTCCCCCTTGAGGGCATAGGCGTTGTCGTCGTCATAGAGGTTGATGAGGGTATAGGCCCGGAAGTCGATGGGGTCCGGGCAGGCGGCGAAGGCCCCGTTGTACATGTCCGGATAGAAGACCTGGGTGGCCAGCGCCTCCCACCCCCCGGTGGAGCCGCCATAGGTGAACCGCGCCCAGCCCTGCCCCAGACCGCGGAAGCGCTTCTCGACCTCGGGGATCAGCTCCTTGTTGATGGCGTCGCCATAGGGGCCGAGATTGGCGGAGTTCACCGCATAGCTGTCGTCGAAATAGGGGGTCGGGTGCTCCACCTCGATCACCAGATAGCGGGGGAAGTCCTTGGAGATCCACTTCTGGTAGAAGTTGTAGGCTTCCTGCTGCTCGATGCGGTTATAGCCCTCGAGATGGAAGCGCGAGGAGTAGACGGGCTTGAGGTTCGGGTCCGGCGGGGTCGTGCGGAACTCGGAAATGTCGTCCGGGAAGTGG
>DAINBM010000072.1:0-9274 GCA_036732965.1 Caulobacteraceae bacterium
AGGGTGGCGGTGTGCAGCGCCACCCTGCCCCCCCTCGCCCATTTCCGCGCACCGAACCCGCAGCTCAGACTGGCGGGCAGCCCGTTCTATTTCAACACCGAGGCGCGACCCTGGCCCGAGGGCGACCATCCCCGGCGGGCCGGTGTCAGCGCATTCGGCGTCGGCGGGACCAATGTCCATGTGGCCCTCGAAGACGCCCCCGACCCCGCCGCCAGGCCGACGGCGGGCGAGACCGGGCCCGCCGCGGTTCATGTCCTGCCGCTCTCGGCCCGGACCGAGGCGGGTGTCCGGCGTGCCGCCGCGGCCCTGGCCGAGCGCCTGGCAGAAGGTGACGTGGATCTGGCGGATGCGGCGGCGACCCTGCAATCCGGACGCCGGGCGTTCCCGCAGCGGGCCTGTGTGGTGGCCGGTGATGCCGCCGCCGCAGCCGCGGCCCTGGCCGGACCCCTCCCCGTGCGCGCGGCAACACTCGAGGCCCCGCGCGTCGTGTTCATGTTTCCCGGACAGGGGGCCCAATATCCCGGCATGGCCCGGGATCTGTATGCCGCCGAACCGGAGTTCCGCCATTGGATCGACCGGGGCATCCGCACCCTGCCGCCTGCGCTGGGCACGGCGTTGCTCGAGATGTTGCTGCAGCCCGCGGACGAGGAGGCAGCGGCCGACCACCCCCTTCATGATACGGCCAATGCGCAGCCCGCCCTGTTCCTGGTGGAGTACGCCCTCGCCCGGCTGCTGATGCACCGGGGGGTGCGGCCATCGGCCCTGGTGGGACACAGTGTCGGCGAACTGGTGGCCGCCGCCCTCGCCGGCGTGATGCGGTTCGAGGACGCCCTCGGCTTCATCGTCGCGCGCGGGCGGATGATGGAGCAGACCGGGGCCGGGGGCATGGTGTCCGTCCGCCTGTCCGAGGCGGAGGTGTCGCGCATCCTGCCGGACGCGCTGGATCTGGCCGCCGTCAACGCGCCGGACCTGTCGGTGGTGGCCGGCCCGCCAGAGGCCCTGCGCGCGTTCGAGGCACAACTCGCCGCCGACGAGATCGGCCATCGGCGGCTGTACACCTCACGGGCCTTCCATTCCCGCATGATGGATCCGGCGGTCGAGGGGCTGGCGAGGTTCGCCGCCGACCTGCCACTCGAGGCGCCGACGCTGCCGGTGGCCTCGACGGTCACCGGCGACTGGATGCCCACCGACCGTCCCCTCGATGCCGCCTACTGGGCCGCGCATTGTCGCGCGCCCGTCCGCTTCGCCGCGGCGCTGGCGACGGTTCTGGGGCAAGGTCCCGCAGTGCTCGTGGAAGTCGGCCCGGGCCACGCCCTGTCCGTCTTTGCCCGCCAGGTTGCCGGCCGAAGGTCCGACGTCGACATCGTGCTGACCCTGCCGGACTTCGGTGCGGGGCCCGGGGCACGGGCCAGCATTGCGACCTTGACAGGCAAGCTCTGGCAGGCCGGTGTTCCCATTGAATGGTCGGCGGTCCGCGGGGCCGCCGGACACAGGATCAGCCTGCCGACCTACAGCTTCGAGCCGGTGCGTCACATGATCGACCGGCGACCGGGACAGCTGCCCGCTCCGCCGAGTGCACAGATCTTGCACGCCCCCACCCGATTGACCCAGTTCGAGGCAAGTCCCGGTCCGTCGGAGTTCGCGCCCATGCCCCCTACCGCCCCCGCAGATCGCACACCGCGTCTGACGGCGGAGATCTCCGCACTGCTGGCGGACCTGTCGGGCACCGCGGTCGACGCGCTGGCGCCGGACGCCAGCTTCTGGGACCTCGGTTTTGATTCCCTGTTCATGGGCCAGGTCGCCCAGAAGCTCCGCCGCGCCTATGGCGTCCCCGTGACCTTCCGCCAGATCATGGCCGACCTGCCGACCATCGCGCATCTGGCCGCCCACCTGGACAGCCAGTTGCCACCCGATGCGGTGTCCGTGGCCACGGGTGCCCTTCCGTCGCCCGGAATCGCCCCGGTCTCCGCGGCCGGTGGAGCCGACATCCACGCCGTCATCGCCAACCAGCTGTCCGTCATGCAGGCCCTGTTCGAGCGCCAGCTGCAGGCTCTGGGCGGCCAGACGCTCCCGGGAACGACGGTGCCGCCGGCCGTCCCGCCGGTGCCGCCCGCCCTCGCGCCGCCGACCGCATCCCGTTTCAGACCGTTCCAGCGCCGGGACAGCGCCGAGGACCTGACGCCTGCGCAACGGGCCTATATCGATCGCCTGGTGGCGGACTATGTCGCCCGATCGCCCCGATCGAAGCAGCGGACCCAGGACACGCGACGGGTCCTGGCCGACCCGCGGACCGCCAGCGGCTTCAGCGAGGACTGGAAGGAACTCGTCTTCCCGGTCGTCGCCGCCCGGGCGAAGGGCTCGAAGATCTGGGACGTGGACGGCAACGACTATGTCGACATCGTCAACGGCTTCGGCCAGACCGCGTTCGGCCATGCGCCCGACTTCGTGGTGGCGGCCGTCAGCCAGCAGATGGCCGAGGGCTTCGCCATCGGGCCGCAGTCGCCGCTCGCAGGCGAGGTGGCCCAGATGTTCGCCGACATGGTCGGACATGAGCGGGTGACGTTCTGCAATACCGGGTCCGAAGCGGTGATGGCGGCCATGCGCCTGGCCCGGACGGTGACCGGCAAGGACCTCGTGGTCTGCTTCGAGGGTGACTACCACGGCCAGTTCGACGAGGTCCTGGTCCGGCCCAGCGGGCGGTCCGAGACCCCCGGCGCCCTGCCGATGGCTCCGGGCATTCCCCGGACCTCGGTCAGCAACATGGTGGTGCTGCCCTATGCCACGGACGCCTCGCTGGACTGGATCCGCAGCCACATCGACGAGATCGCCGCCGTGCTGGTGGAACCTGTCCAGTCCCGTCATCCGTCCCTGCAACCAAGCGCCTTCCTGAAGTCCCTGCGCGACGTGACGGCGGCCCATGACAGCGCCCTGATCATCGACGAGGTCGTGACCGGCTTCCGCGTCCATCCGGCAGGCGTCCAGGGGGCCTGGGGCATCAAGGGCGACATGGCCACCTATGGCAAGGTCGTGGGCGGCGGCATGCCGATCGGCGTCCTGGCCGGTTCGCCCCGCTTCATGGACGCTCTCGACGGCGGCTACTGGAGCTTTGGCGACGCATCCGTGCCGGAGGTCCCCCCCACCTTCTTCGCCGGGACCTTCGTCCGGCACCCCCTGGTCCTGGCGGCGATGAAGGCCGTTCTGGAGCACCTCAAGACCCACGGGGAGCAGCTTCACGGGGACCTGCCCCGACGCACGGCGGCGCTTGTGGAGCGGCTGAACGCCCATCTGGCCCGGCGCGGCGCGACGGTCCGCGCGGAGACCTTCTCCAGCTGGTTCACCCTGAACATGGCCCCCGAGGGGCGGCTGGCGAGCCTGTTCTACCCACACATGCGCCTTCTCGGCGTGCATGTGCTGGAGGGCTATCCGTGCTTCCTGACCACCGCCCATGACGCGGCGGACTTCGCCCGGATCGAAGCGGCGTTCGTCACCTGCATCGACGCCATGGCCGCTGCCGGGATCATCGGTGGCGGACCTGCTGGCGGCGGCGGTGAGGATCTGCCGGACGCAGGAACCACGGCCCCCCTGACCGAACCGCAGACCGAGATCTGGCTGGCTGCGCAGCTCGGCGACGAGGCCTCCATGGCCTTCAACGAGTCCTTTCGCCTGGACCTGAGCGGCCCTCTGGATCCGGCCATTTTCGCCCGGTCCCTCTCCGCCGTGCTGGGCCGACACGATGCCTTCCGCCTGCGCTTTTTCCGGTCCGGGGAGCAGATGAGCCTCGCCGAGGACAGTGGCGTGGTGCTGGACGAGGTCGACGCGCGCCAGACGTCCGACCCGGGCCCGTGGGTCCGCGGGCTGCTCGACGAGGAGGCGCGGACGCCGTTTGACCTCGTCAATGGTCCACTCGCCCGGGCCCGCCTGATCCGCACCGGCGACGCCGACTGGACCTTCGTCTTCACCGCCCATCACATCGTCTGCGACGGCTGGTCGGTGGGCGTGCTGCTCGAGGACCTCAAGGCCCTGTACGCGGCGGGGATCGCAGGCACGGTGGCGGATCTGGAACCACCCCAGAGCTTCGTCGCCTTCGCCCGGCATCAGGCACAGGCCGGACCGGACCTTGAGGCGCGCCGGTTCTGGTGCGATCTTCACCGCAGCCCGGCTCCTCCGGTGGAACTGCCGACAGACCGCCCGCGTCCCGAGCGAAAGAGCTGTCACGGGGCCACCACGACCCGGCACCTGCCCGCCGAGCTGCTGGCCGGCCTGAAGGCCGTGTCCGCCCGTCAGGGCTGCTCCCTGTTCGCCACCCTGGTCGGTGCCGTGCAGGTGCTGTTCGGACGTCTGAGCGGGGCCGACGACATTGTCATTGCCGCACCCATGGCCGGTCAGTTCATGGCGGTGGAGGACGCCCCGCTGGTGGGCCACTGCGTGAACTTCCTGCCCCTGCGGCAGGCCTTCGACCGCACCGCGCCCTTCGCACGGCACATGGCGGCGGTGCGCGATCATCTGCTCCTGGCCAGCCGTCACCAGAACTACACCCTCGGCGCGCTGGTCCGGGACCTGGAGCTGAAGCGCGATCTCAACCGGCTGCCGCTCACCGATATCCAGTTCAACCTCGAGAAGTTCGAGGGGGAGAGCCGTCTGGGGACTGTCCGGTCCCGCTTTGCGCCGAACCCGAAGGCCTTCGTCAACTACGACCTCTTCATCAATGCCATCGAGTCGACCGGGGGCCTGCGCCTCGACTGCGACTACAGCACCGACCTCCTCGACGAGGCGACGGTCCAGCGCTGGCTGGGACATCTCCAGACGCTTCTGGAGGCGGTCATCCGCGACCCGCAGACGCCCCCCCGGGATCTGCCGATCCTCAGCGGAGAGGAGGTGCGCTGGCTGCGGGACGATCTGAACCGCACCGATCGTCCCTTCGACCCTGACCAGACCACCCTGCAGCGGATCATGGCGCAGGCCGCACGCACCCCGAAGCGAACAGCGGTTGGAGATGACCGCACGTCCTTGACCTATGCCGACCTCATTGCGCGGAGCGAGCGGATCAGCGCCGGACTGGCCGCGGCGGGCATCAAGCCGGGCGAACGGGTGGCCATCGCCCTGGAGCGCACGGTCTCGCCCGTCCTCGCCATGCTGGCGGTCTGGCGCGTGGGCTGCGCCTATGTCCCCCTCGACATCCACACACCGGCGCTGCGGATGGACGCCATCTTGCGCGGCTCCGGCGCAGCGGCGGTGATCACCGACCGCGCCCTGCGCCCGACCCTCCCCACCGGGTCCTGGGGGCTGCTCTGCATCGATGACCTGGAGTCCGGCACCGGTCCGGCACCGCCCAGCCCGGCGACCCGGGGAGAGGATGCGGCCTATGTCATCTTCACGTCGGGGTCCACCGGCGCACCCAAGGGCGTCGAGGTGCCCCACCGGGCACTGACGAATTTCCTGATCGCCATGGCGGATCGGCCCGGCTGCACCGCGGACGACCGGATCGCCGCGGTGACGACCCTCTCCTTCGACATTTCCGGCCTAGAACTGCTGCTGCCCCTGACCGTGGGGGGGGAGGTTCAGGTCGTTCCGGAAGACAAGGCCCATTCGGGCGTGGCCCTGACGCACTGGGTGCGGGACCGCGGGACCACCGTCTTGCAGACGACGCCGTCGGTCTGGCGGCTGCTGATCGATACGGGCTTCACCCCCCCTCCCGGCCTGCGCGCCCTGAGCGGCGGCGAACCTCTCCCCCGCGACCTGGCGGATGCCCTGCTGGCCCGGAAGCTGGACCTCTGGAACCTCTACGGCCCCACCGAGACCACCATCTGGTCCTCTGCCGAACAGGTGGCCGCCACGGGCGAGATCGTGATCGGCACGCCCATCGCAAACACCCAACTCCATGTGCTCGACGGGGACGGAAGACTGACCCCGCCGGGCGTGGCCGGAGACCTGTGGATCGGTGGCGCAGGGCTTGCCACCGGATATCTGAACCAACCGGACGTGACCGACACGGCGTTCAAGACCGTTTCGGTCGAGGGTGCACCGCCGACGCGACTGTACCGCACCAGCGACCGGGCGACGCGCCTCGCCGATGGTCGACTGAGGGTCAGCGGCCGATCGGACAACCAGGTCAAGCTCCGCGGCTACCGGATCGATCTGGAGGATGTCGAGGCGCATCTGGCGACCGCGCCCGGTGTTCGGGCCTGCGCCGTGGCCCTGCGCCAGGTCCATGGCCACGACCGCCTCGTCGGCTATGTGGTGGCGATGGGTGATGCCCGTCTTGATGACGCGGCGCTGGCCGCTCACCTCGGCGAACGCCTGCCGGGGTACATGTCGCCCACGTGCTGGATGCCGATCCCCGCCCTGCCCCTCACCCCGGCGGGCAAGCTGGACCGCAAGGCACTGCCGGCACCCGCGGCCATGGATGCCGTTCAGGCGGCGCGCCCGATGCCGGCGACACCGGCGGCAAACCCGCTGGAGGCCGGGATCGCCGACATCTGGGCCCGCGTCCTGGGTCTCGACCAGGTGGATGCCACGACGAAATTCTTCGACCTCGGACCCGACAGTATCCAGTTGTTCCGCATCGTCGCTCGGATGAACGAGCAAGGAATGAGTGTGGAGGCGCGTCAACTGATGAAGAACGTATCGGTGAGAGACCTGGCGGCGCATCTGTCAACCACGTCCACGCAAACAGTTGTCCGACGCCCCTCCATATCGGATTTCAAGCGTCCAGCGCGGCGTAAGCTTTGATGCACGATGGCGTCACCCCTGAGCGGGCTGTTGAAATTCCGGCCACCGGCATCGAGCAGGCCCGGTTTCCAGCCACGGCGAACCAGTCGCGGTACTGGCACATGCAGTCCCGGGCACCCCGGTCCTCGGCATGGAACATCGCCTTTCGCCTCGACCTGTCCGGGCATGTGGGTGCCGATGCCATCGCCCGCGCCCTGAACGGCCTGATCGCCCGTCACGAAATCCTGCGCACCCGCTTTGTGCTGGAGAATGGCACGCTTCAGCAGGTGGTGGTGCAGGACGTCCCGCTGACGCTGACCGTCCACGACCTGTCCTACGGCGATCCCGTGATGCGTGCCGCCGAGGGGGAGCGGATCGGCCGCGCCGAAGCGCGCACGCCCTTCGACCTGACCGCCGCAAGCTTCTTCCGGGCGACGTGGCTCAAGCAGTCCGACACGCAGGGCGAACTGCTGCTGACCTTCCATGCGTTGGTCATGGACGGCTGGTCGTTCGCGATCCTCGTGCGCGAACTGGTCGGAGCCCTGGAGGCCGACGCGGTGGGCATGCCGGAGGAGCCTGAACCGGTCGAGCTTCATCACGGCGACTACAGCCTCTGGAAGGACGCCCTTCTCGCCAGCGATGCCGTGGTGCCGAGCCGCGACTACTGGCGCAGGGAGCTTGCGGATTTCCGACGGTTCGAGGTCACGTGCGACCATCCGCGCCAACCGACCCCCTCGCGGGAGAGCCTGATCGCGTCCCAGCTGCTGCCGGACGACCTGACCCGCCGCCTGCTCGAAGGCGGGCGCACCGACGGGGCCACCCTGTTCCACCAGGCCTGCGCCGCGCTGGTGATGGCCCTCGCGGCACGGGAAGGTGTCAACGAGATCGTTCTGGGCACCCAGGTCTCGACCCGGGACCAGCCGGAACTGGAAACGATCGTCGGCCCCCTGCTGAATTCCGTCATCCTGCGCGTGCCCGTGGGGGCGACGATCTCCCGCAGGTCACTGGTGGCCCTCTGCGCGGACAAGGCGACCGCGGCCATCACCCACGGCCAGATCCCCTTTGCGGAGCTGATGGAGATGGCCCGGGTCGGCGACGACCTCACCCGGCCGCCGCTCTACGGTGTCAATCTTACCCTGCAGCAGAGCTTCGTCGGCATGGGGGACGAAGTCGTCCGGCCGCACGTCGCCGCGCGACTGCTGCGCTCCTATGATGTCGGTGCCCAGTACGATCTGAGCTTCTTCATGGTTGCCCGGCCGGAGGGGTGGCGCATTTCCTGCGACGGGGACATCGGCCTCTATTCGGCCGCAACTCTCGACCAGCTGCTGGACGACTGGCGCCATGCCCTCGATCAGATCGCTGACGACGACGCAGGAGCCGCTCCGAGCCCCGGGTCACAGCCGCCGTCCTTGTCGACCCGCCCGGACATCGCGGGGATCCTCGACAATGTCATCACCTATCATCCCGAGGCCCCCGGGACGCCGGTGATGGTCCTGAACAACACCGCCGTGCTCTATGACCTGGCGGAACGGCTGTTCCCCCACCGCCCGCTGGTCGACGTGCCCATGACCCCACCCGGCGGTCCGCGGCTTCTGGCCGACCGGCCGTTTTCGGAGATTGCTGACGCTGCTGTGGACCTCGTCCGCGCGATCCGTCCGGCCGGGCCCTACATCTTCCTGGGGCACTGCGTCCTGGGCAGCCTCGGTCTCGAGGTCGCCCGGCGCCTGCGGGCCCGGGGTGAGGTGGTGGAACTGGTCGTGCTCAACGACTCGTGGCGGCCCGGCTTTCGCGAGGGCCTGCCCTGGTGGGACCGCCTGCTCCGGCGGTTGCAGGTGCAGGCCTACTATCTGCCGAAGGACTTCGGCCGCTGGCGGCGCGGGGAACTGTCGCTGCTGGAATATCTGGGCCAGTACCACATTCTCCGCGACCTCGGGATCCTCGCCCTCCTCGAGCGGACGGGCTGGTGCAAGGGTGGCGAGAGCGACTATGCCGCCCTCGAGAACCGATGGTATACGGACTACCTGCTGCGGCAGCAGGGCACGTTCGATCCGCCGCCCTATGACGGGGACGTGCAGATCTTCCGCAGCCAGGAACCCCGGCGCGGCCGGTTGTTCCCGTACGATTTCGGCTGGGGCTCCGTCGTCACCGGGCGGCTGGACATCAGTGAAGTGCCGACCCTGCACGACACCATGTTCCGGAAGGACGGGGCCGGGGTGATCGGTGCCGTGCTCAACCGGCGGCTGGCAGAGAACGGCCGTCCGACGAACGGCTGAGCCGGTCGGCGCTCTCCCCATCCACGCAGACTTGAAGGGCGCGGCCCTCCGTGCGAACGGCCAGCGCCGCCTCGTACCCGGTGCCGATGTGCGGAGCGGCGATCCGCCAGGCCGACGCCGGACCCTCGCTGGCGACCAGCAGAGCCGGAAACGCCTCCACCGAGACGACAAAGCTGTCGAGGGGAAGGCTCAGACCGACGCCCAGAGCCTTGACATAGGCCTCCTTGCGACACCAGCAGCGATAAAGGCCTGCCAGCCGCTCAGGCCCGGCGAGCCGGGTCAGGGCCGCCCGC
>DAINBM010000073.1:0-8966 GCA_036732965.1 Caulobacteraceae bacterium
AGAGGATGGGGGCCGACCTCAGGGCCCGGCCCGCCAGGATCGCAAGCCCGATGGACGGGGCCACGACGAGGCTCGCCAGCCAGAAGGGACCCTCGATGCTGAGGCTGGCGAAGACCAGCCCCGACGACAGCGGACCCAGGAATCGGGCGAGCGCCCCCATGGCGTTGTTCAGGCCCAGTGCCTGTCCCTGCCGGTCCGGATCGGCGACGCGGGAGATCAGGGCCCCCACATTGGGGAAGGCCACCGACTGCCCGAAGGCCATCAGTGACATGAACACGATGGTCGAGGGCAGACCCCAGCTGAACGGCAGCAGCAGCTGGGCCAGCACGGTCAGGCCCATGCCCACCGCCAGCATCCGCGCCTCGCCATAATGCCGGGACAGGCGCCCGGTGGCGAACCACTGGGCCAGCGCATTGGTCACCCCCACCATGCCGAAGACGATGCCGGTCTCCCGCGGGCCCCAGTGGAACCGGGCCTGACCCCAGAACCCGAACACGCTCTCGATGCCCGTGAACGCGAACCCCGAGGCCAGGGTCAGGATCAGCAGCGGGCCCATCACCGGATGGCGGATCCCCTTGCTGAACAGGGCAAAGCGGCTCAGCTGGCTCATCCCCTTGCGCCGGGTCCGGCTTTCCTTCACCAGCAGGAACACCCCGAGGGCCGACAGGCCGCCCAGGGCCGACGCCACCAGGAAGGGCAGGCGAAAACCCGCCGGGCCCAGCTCGGGGTGGGCGAGCAGGCCCGACAGGCTGGGTCCCACGATGAAGCCGATGTTGAAGGCGACCCCCAGGCGGGCGAGCTTGCCCGCCCGCTCCGTCGCCGGGGTCACGTCCGCGATGTAGCCCTGCACCACCGACCCGTTGCCGGCAAACATGCCGCCCAGCAGCCGGATGACGAAGGCTGCCCAGATGTTCGGGGCAAAGGCCATGGCCCCGTAGCAGAGGCAGTTGCAGGCGAGGGTCGACATCAGGACCGGCCGCCGGCCGATCCGGTCGGACAGCCGGCCCCAGAAGGGCTCGCCGACAAAGCCGCCCATGGCATAGGCGGAGAAGACCAGTGCCACCTGCCAGGGCTCGGCATGGAATGACCGGGCATAGAAGGGCAGCAGCGGGATCACCATGCCGAAGCCCAGAAGGTTCATGAACACCACGAACAGCAGGGTCGGAAGCGCCGCGGCCGAGGCGGGCACCGCCTCCGGGAACGCTGCGTCCCGGGATGCGGGGGGCTTGGCCGGCTGGACTGTCATGGCGGCTGAAATAGGACCGCCCGCGCCCCGCGGCAATGGGGGACACCGCCGGTTCCCAATGGTCAAGGCCGGGCAGATGCGAGAAGATGGGACCATGAGCCTCGCCACACGAATCAGCCTCGACCGGTCGGTTCCTCCGTCCCCTGCGGAACACGACCATCCGGAACGGCCGTATCTCGACCTTCTGGCCGACATCCTGGCCAACGGCGTGCTGCGGGAGGATCGGACCGGAACCGGGACCCTGGGCGTCTTCGGGCGGCAGATCCGGTTCGACCTGGCCCGGGGCTTTCCGCTGCTGACCACCAAGCGGGTGCATTTCAAGTCCGTGGCGCTGGAGCTCCTGTGGTTCCTGCGGGGGGACACCAATGTGCGCTGGCTGCAGGCGCAGGGCGTGACCATCTGGGACGAATGGGCCGATGCCGAGGGCGAACTGGGCCCTGTCTATGGCCACCAGTGGCGCAGCTGGGCGGCGCCCGACGGGCGCTCCATCGACCAGATCGCGAAACTGGTGGAGGGGTTGAAGGCCAATCCGTCCAGCCGCCGCCACGTGGTCTCGGCCTGGAACCCGGCGGAGGTGGACGACATGGCCCTGCCGCCGTGCCACTGCCTGTTCCAGTTCTTCGTGGCCGAGGGGCGGTTGTCCTGCCAGCTGTACCAGCGCTCTGCCGACGTGTTCCTCGGCGTGCCGTTCAATATCGCCAGCTATGCGCTGCTGACCCAGATGATCGCCCAGGTGGTCGGGCTGGCGCCGGGGGAGTTCGTGCACAGCTTCGGCGATGCCCACCTCTATGTGAACCATGTGGACCAGGCCCGGACCCAGCTGGCGAGACCGCCCCGGGACCTCCCGCGCCTGGTGCTGGCACCCCGGACCAGTCTGTTCGACTATGCCTATGAGGACATGACCCTTCAGGGCTACGACCCCCATCCGCTGATCCGCGCCCCGATCGCGGTCTGAGAGCCCCGCCCATGAGTGCCCAGATTCCCCTGTCCCTCGTCGTCGCCCGCGCGCGCAACGGGGTGATCGGCCGCGACGGCCGCCTGCCCTGGCACCTGCGCTCGGACCTGCGGCGGTTCCGCGACACCACCCTGGGCAAGCCCGTGATCATGGGCCGAAAGACCTGGGACAGCCTGACGAAGAAGCCCTTGCCCGGTCGGCTGAACATCGTCCTGACCCGGGACCTGTCCTTCGAACCGGCGGGGGCGGTGGCCTGTGATGCCTGGGCCGATGCCGTGTCCATCGCCCGGGAGCAGGCGGAGGAGGACGGTGCCTCCGAGATCTGCGTGATCGGTGGGGCAGAGATCTACCGCCTGGCCCTTCCCCGCGCCCGGCGCATCTACCTCACCGAGGTGGACCTGGCACCGGAGGGGGACGCCTGGTTCGACACCCCCGATCCGGCCCAGTGGCGTGAGACCGGCGCTGAGGCCTTTGCCGCGGGCGAGGGGGACGAGGCCCCGTTCGTGATCCGGGTGCTGGAACGGGTCTGAAATCCTGGCCGACCGACAGCGGTTAAGCCTTTGCAGCGGCCCGATGGAGCCTATACTCGGACCGAAGTCCCTCGCGCATGAAGGGACCGGGAGGATACACTGTGGCTGAACTTGACCTGACCCTCGTGGCAGAGGACCTGCAATTTCCCGAAGGCCCCGTGGCCATGGCCGATGGCTCGGTCATCCTGGTGGAGATCCAGCGCAAGACGCTGACCCGGGTGGCCCCCAACGGCAAGCGCACCATCGTGGCGGAGCTGGGCGGCGGCCCCAACGGCGCGGCCATCGGCCCGGACGGGGCCATGTACATCACCAACAATGGCGGGGCATTCCAGTACTATACCGTCAACGGCATGAACATTCCCGGCCCCACCCCTGCGGACCATGCGGGCGGCTATATCCAGCGGGTGGACCTGAAGACCGGGGCGATCACCACCCTCTACACCCACTGTGGCAAGCGTCGGCTGAACGGACCCAACGACCTGGTGTTCGACCGTCAGGGCGGCATGTGGTTCACCGATCACGGGACCTCGATGGAGGCCTATCGCACGCACGGGGGCCTGTTCTACGCAAAGCCCGACGGCTCCAGCATCACCTGCGTACGGGATCACCTGATCTCCCCCAACGGGGTCGGCCTGTCGCCGGACGAGACCGTGGTCTACATGGCCGACACCCATACGGGCCGCCTGTGGGGCTTTGATCTGGAGACCCCCGGCGTGGCGGCCGCGCCGGAGCTGGCCGCCATCCCCGGCCGGGTCATCGCCACCCTGCCGGGCTACCAGCTGCTGGACAGCCTCGCAGTGGAAGCCGACGGCAAGGTCTGCGTGGCCACCATCATCAATGGCGGGATCACCGCCTTCGATCCGGACGGCACGGTGGAGCACTTTGCGGTGCCGGACCTGATCGTCACCAATATCTGCTTCGGCGGGGCCGACATGCGGGACGCCTGGATCACCTCGTCGGGCACCGGGCGGCTCTACAAGACCCGCTGGCCGCGTCCGGGTCTGAAGCTGAACTTCAACGCCTGAGCCGGCGGACCGGACCGTGGGGCGCTCTTCGGTTCAGCGGATGCGCTGAACCGACTTGCCCACCGGGGCCAGCGCCAGCCAGGCCAGTTGCAGGTCCTTGAAGGCAAAGGGCAGGCCGATGATGGTCACCGCCTCGAGGGCGGCGATGATCACGTGGCTCAGGGCGATGTGCCAGCCGCCGAGCACGATCCAGACGATGTTCATCACGAGGCCCAGCGGCCCGGTGCCGGGGTCTTCCTCGCCGGTCTCCTCGAAGCGGTCGACAATGCGCTTGCCGAACGGGAAATAGGCGAAGCCGGCGATCCGCCAGGCGGCCCGGGCCCAGGGCAGGCCGACCAGGGTGATGGCCAGCAGGCAGCCGGACAGGAGCCACAGGGTCCCCGACAGCCAGCCGCCGCAGATGAACCAGAGGATGTTGAGCAGGGTGGTCATGGAGTTGCCGCCTTTGCTGTCGCCGGGTGAGCCCCGTCCGCCTTCACCGCGGCCAGGATGTCGTCCTCCAGGAAGCCGCCGATCATCTTCTGACCGACGACGAAGGAGGGGGTGCCGTCCACGCCGATGGCCTTGGCGAGGGTGCGGTTGTCATCGAGCTGCTTCTCGACCTCGGGGGAGGTCATGTCCTTGTGCGCCCGGTCGAGATTGACGCCCTGCTCGGTCAGGATGCGGTCGATGGAGGCCTCGTCGAGGGACTTCTCCGCCATCAGGGCCAGATGGACCGGGACGTACTTGCCCTGCCGTGCCGCCGCCAGCGCTGCCCGGGCGGCGGTGTCGGAGATCTGCGACAGGATCGGATAGTCCTTGAACACCAGCCGGATCGCCTTGTGGCGCGCCACCATCTCCGGAATGTGCGGTGCGGCCGCCTTGCAGTAGCCGCAGCGGTAGTCGAAGAATTCCACCACCGTCACCGGTCCGTCCCCCAGCACGGGATCGCCGGCCCGCTGGTTCAGGTCCGCCATATGTTGCGAGATCGCCTTTTTCGCCAGGTTGGCAGCGTCGTCGGTACGCTTGGCCTGCAGGGCGTCGATGGCCTCCTCGATCACCTCCGGATGGGCGATCAGATAGGCCCGGACCTTCTGGCCGAAGGCGGTGTCTCCGCGGTGGGCGGTATCGGCACACCAGGCAACGGTAACGGCCGTGACGCCCATGCAGGCGGCCAGGGCGGCAATCAGCGGAAGACGACGCATCGAGGGGTTCCTGCAAAGTCCGGAGGGGCGGCCAGACCGTCCCTGCACGTTGGAGTGTCTGCCTGTTCGAGGGCGGGGTCCAGATGGTGCACCGGCCGGTGCCCGTCCGTCAGTGCACAGACCCCGCCAGTCCGGTCTGTCCGGCCATCATCCGCAGGTCGTCCTTCGACGGGTTGGAGACCAGCACGATGTCCGTGGCACGACGCCACTGGGGTGTGTCCTTGGTCAGCAACTGGCGGGCCCTGAGGGCAAAGATCCGCGCCTGGGTCATGTCGCCCACGGCAAAGCGTTCCTCTGCCGCGGCGAGGCGGGCCGCGCCGGGCTCGCCCCTGGCGTCATAGGCCTGGGACATCAACCGCCAGGCAAAGGCGTTGTCCCCCTCCACGGAGAGCGCCTTCTGCAGATGCGCGATGGCCTCGTCCGTCCGCTTCACGTCCCCCTGGGCAATGATGGCCTGGGCCAGGTTGATGCGCAGCAGGGGCGCACCGGGCTTCAGCTCCACCGATTTCGCGTGGGCCTTCTCCGCCAGGGCGGACTTGCCCACCTCGAACCAGACCTGGCCCTTCAGCTCGTAGAGATAGGGGTTGGTCGGATAGTCGGCGATCAGGGCGTCGATGTCGCGGATGGCGTGGTCGGTCTCCAGCGCCTTGTAATAGGCAATGGCCCGGGCATAGCGCGCCGGATAGCTGGCGTCCTTTTCGGTGTACTTGATGAAGGTCTGCTGCGGCGGGTTCATGAAGGCGAACAGCTTGGCCTTCATGACGTCATGCCGCGCCTGATCCTCGGCCGTGTCCGGGACGTTGTAGTGGGGCTGCTCCTCCGCCCGGCGGCGCAGCAGCTCGATCCGCTCCCCGCTCACGGGGTGGCTCTGGAAGAACTTGAAGCGCCGGGCCTCGGAGAACACCTCCTCGTAGCGGAAGTTCTCGAAGAATTCCACGAGGCCCCGGGCGGACTTGCCGGACCGCTCCATGTAGGTGATCGCCGCCTGGTCCGCCGCCGCCTCCTGGGCGCGGGAGAAGGTCAGCATGTTGATCACGCCGAAATACTGGGACGAACCGATCAGGGCGATGGCGGCATCCGGGGCCCCGGCGGCGGCGGCCAGCACGCCCAGACCCAGCGTCATCAGGAAGGGAGCCATGGCGGCCTTTTCCATGTCGCCAGATCGGGCGCTGTGACCGCCGGCGGCGTGGCCGGTCTCGTGGGCGATGACGCCTTCCAGCTGGTTGGGGTTGGCGGTCTCGACGATGAGGCCGGTGTTCACGAAGATCGCCTGACCATTCACCGTGAAGGCGTTCAGGTCCTTGTCCCCGACCAGCATCAGGGTCACGTCCTTGGGGACGAGGCCAGCGGCCGTGAAGATCGGATCGGCGTCCGCGTGCAGCGTTTCCTCGATCTCGGTGTCGCGGATCAGATTGATGCCGCCCCCCTCCTGCGCCCGCACCGGTGTGGGGGTCAGGGTCGGACCCAGCGCCAGAACCGTCGACAGGCACAGACCGACAAGTCCGCGGCCAGGGTGATCCGATCGACGCGGGGGAGTCGGGGCGAGGGGACGGGATCGGGACATACGGGCAGACACTCCTCGATAGACACCCCGCCCGCATTCCGGACGACGCATCATCGTCCGGAACGCCCCGACCCCTCCTTAGCGCGTCCTCAGCCCCGGCGCCACCAGCCACGCTTCGGTTGCGGCGGCGGTTCGACGATTTCCGCCGGATCCACCACAGGCGGTGCCACGACCACCGGTTCCGGCGCGGCGGGCACCGCGACGACAGGCTCGGCGACGACAGGCTCGGCGACGGGGGCCTCTGCAGCGATCTCGATCGGTGCCGTTTCCGGTGCCGGTTCCGCCGCGACGTCGGCCTCCGCTTCCACCTTGGGCTTCTTGGCCCGGGAGGCGCGGACCCGCTTCGGCTTGGCGGCCGGCTCCACGATGGCTTCCGCCACCGCTTCGACGGCAACCTCTTCGGCGCTCGGTGTCACATCCTCGGTCACCATTTCGATCGGTGCGTCCGTGGCGGGGACCTCCGTCGCCTCCACAGGGTCGGCGCCCTCGACCGCGGTCGCGGCACTGTTGCGGCCACGACGGGGACGACGGCGACGGCCGCGGCCCTCCTCTGCGGTCTGCGTCAGCGTGGGCAGTTCGGACACCTCGTCCGGCGAGATCACCCGCAGGGGATCGGCGGCCTCGGCCTCCTCCCGGGGGCGACGCTCGTCCCGGGGACGGCGGTCCTCGCGGGCCGGACGGTCATCCCGGGGCGGACGGGGGCCGCGGCCCCGGTCATCCGCCGGACGACCCTCGACAGGTCGACCGGTGCCGTCAGCGGCGGCTGGCGGACGGCGGCCGGAGCCATCCCTCCAGGCATAGACTTCCTCGCCGAAGGTCTGACGTTCGTCGCTGGCTGCGCGCCAGGCATAGACGTCGCGACGTTCGTCGTCCTGCATCCGGCGGCCGCCGCGGCGTCCCCGGCGACGGCGGCGGCGGCGGGCTTCGCCCTCGGCCGCGGTCTCGCCCGGACGCGGTGTGTCGCGGCCGTCCTCGTCCTCGTCATCGCCCTCGGAGGCGGCGTCGTCCCCCTCGTCGGACCCGTCGCGGGGACCGGCCGAGCGGCCGTCGCCCTCGTCCCGACGACCGCCGCGACGCCGACGACGCCGGCGCTTGCCATTGCGGCCTTCGCCATCCCCGTCGCCGCGGTCCTCGCGGTCCGCCGCCTCGTCACGGCTTTCGCCGCTGTCTTCGGAGTCCTCGTCGTCCTCTTCCTCGACATAGACGAAGTCGTCTTCCGGCTCGGGCGCCGGGGCCTGCAGCATCCGCGCCGGTTCCACCACCCGCTCACGGGTCTCCTCGCGGGAAACGCGTTCGATGCGGTGTTCCGCCGCCGAAAGGCCCGGCTCGATCACCACGGTGACATAGAGGTCCTGGACGGTCTCGAGGCGGGCCAGATAGGCGCGCTTCTCGTTCAGCACATAGAGGGCCACGGCGGCGGGCAGGTACAGGTTGATGGAGCCCGCACCGGCGCGGACCGATTCCATCTCCACCGCGCGCAGGGCGGCCAGCGCACTGTTCTCTACGGAGCGGACGCGGCCCGTCCCCTGGCAGTGTTCGCAGACATGGGTGGCACCCTCCAGCAGGCCGGCCCGGCGGCGCTGGCGGGAGATCTCCATGAGCCCGAAGCCGGAGATCTTGCCCATCTGGATGCGGGCCCGATCGTCCTTCAGGCAGTCCTTCATCTGCTTTTCGACGGCGCGGTTGTTCTTCGATTCATCCATGTCGATGAAGTCGATGACGATCAGGCCGGCGAGGTCGCGCAGACGCATCTGCCGGGCAGCCTCGGCGGCCGCCTCCATGTTGGTCTTGAGGGCCGTGGCCTCGATGTTCCGCTCCCGCGTGGCCTTGCCGGAGTTGACGTCGATGGCGACCAGGGCCTCGGTCTGGTTGATCACCAGATAGCCGCCCGACTTCAGCGGCACATTGGGAGAGTGCAGCTGCGACAGCTGATCCTCGACCCGGTGCCGGACGAACAGCGGGGTCGGCTCCTTGTGCTGGACGATCTTCTTGGCCTGGGAGGGCATGATCATCCGCATGAAGTCGCGGGCTTCGCGATAGCCGGTGTCGCCCTCCACCTGGATGGTGTCGATGTCCTTGTCGAACATGTCCCGCAGGGCGCGCTTGACCAGGTCCTCTTCCTCGTAGATCAGCGCCGGCGCGATGGACTTCAGGGTCTGTTCGCGGATGCTTTCCCAGAGGCGCAGCAGATATTCGTAGTCACGCTTGATCTCGGCCTTGGTGCGCGAGGCCCCGGCGGTGCGCACGATCAGCCCCATGCCCTGCGGCACGTCCAGGGACTGGATGGCGCTCTTCAGGCGCTTGCGGTCGGCTGCCACGGTGATCTTGCGGCTGATCCCGCCGCCCCGCGCGGTGTTGGGCATCAGCACGCCGTAGCGACCGGCGAGGGACAGATAGGTGGTCAGGGCCGCGCCCTTGTTGCCGCGCTCTTCCTTGACGACCTGCACCAGCATGATCTGCCG
>DAINBM010000074.1:0-8862 GCA_036732965.1 Caulobacteraceae bacterium
CCGCCGACGGTTCGGACGTCGGTCACGGGGAAAGCGCGGGTGGGTACGCCAAAACGGCGGGGGAGTCAAAAAGGACCTGCGTCCTTCGAGACGGGCTTCGCCCTCCTCAGGATGACGAAGGGTGTAGGTCGAGCCCCCACCCTGAATGAGCCCAGCACAAACGCGCGTCATCCTGAGGAGGGCCGTAAGGCCCGTCTCGAAGGACGCAAGGCCGATCCCCTATTTCCGCATCCGCACCACCGGATGGGAGCTGGACAACCCCCCATCCACCACCACCGCCTGGCCGTTCACATAGGAACTGTCGTCGGAGATCAGGAACAGCCCCGCATGGGCGATCTCGGAGGGCACGCCCCCGCGCTTCAGGGGGTTCAGCTGGCCGATCTTGTCCTCGTTCCCCCGGGCCCGGGCGCCGTCGAAGATCGGCTTGGTCATGCCGGTCTCGATCAGGCCGGGGCAGATGCAGTTCACCCGAAGCCCCGTGCCGTAGAATTCGTTGGCCGCCGTGGTGGCCAGATTGATCACCCCGGCCTTGGACGCCGAATAGGGCATGCCCCCCGCGCCGGAGCGGATCCCCGCCACCGAGGCGGTCAGCACGATGGAGCCCTTCCCCGTGGGGATCATCACCTTGGAGGCATGCTTGATGGCCAGGAACGGGCCGATCAGGTTGACCCGCAGCACCTCCGCCCAGAAGGCGGCGTCCTGTTCCTCCATGGGGGTCCAGCCGCCGGAGATGCCGGCATTGGCCCACACCCCGTCCAGCCCGCCATGCTCGGACACCGCCCGGGCAACCAGGGACTCCACGAAGGCCTCGTCCCCGGCATCCCCCGTGACGGACACCACCGTGCCCCCGGCGGCCTTCACCAGATCCGCCGTCTCGTGCACCGTGTCCATCTTGTCGGCAATGACGAGCCTCGCCCCCTCGGCGGCGAAAAGCTGCGATGCCGCCCGACCGATGCCCGAGCCTGCGCCCGTGATGACCACGGATTTCCCGGCGATGCGTCCCATGTGCGTGTCCTCTGTTTTCGTTGCGCGGAGTCAGTTTACCGAAGGCCGTGTCAGGCGCCCACCGCCGCCCGCTGCAGGGCGCCCAGTTCGGTGATGCCCTTGTCGGCCAGGGCATAGAGCTGATCGAACTCGGCGCGGGTGAAGCCGCGCTTCTCCCCCGTGGCCTGGATCTCGACAATGTCGCCCTTGCCGGTGAAGACGAAATTGGCGTCCGCCTCGGCCTCGGAATCCTCCTCGTAGTCCAGGTCCAGCACCGGCACGCCGTTGAACACGCCGCAGGAGATGGCGGCCACCTGGTCCAGCACCGGCTGGGTCTTGATCACCCCTTCCGCCCGCAGATAGTCGCAGGCCATGCGCAGGGCGACCCAGGCCCCGGTGATGGAGGCGGTGCGGGTGCCCCCGTCCGCCTGGATCACGTCGCAGTCGAGGCTGATCTGCCGCTCGCCGAGGGCCTTCAGGTCCACCACGGCGCGGAGCGACCGGCCGATCAGGCGCTGGATCTCCTGGGTGCGACCGGACTGCTTGCCCGCTGCGGCCTCCCGGCGTCCGCGGGTGTGGGTGGCCCGGGGCAGCATGCCGTATTCCGCGGTCACCCAGCCCTGGCCCTTGCCCTTGAGGAACGGCGGCACGCCGGTCTCGAGGCTGGCCGTGACCAGCACCTTGGTATGGCCGAAGGTGACCAGGCACGAACCCTCCGCATAGCGGTTCACACCGGTTTCCAGGGTGACGGCGCGAAGGGCGTCGGGCGCGCGGTTCGATGGGCGCATGCGGTGCGGGTCCTTGAGAAGGGGATGGGAAAGATCCGGGTGTGCGGCGCTTATCGTCATTTGTCGGGCCAAGGTCCATGGCCCTTGTCGCGGGGCGCGCTATGATGTGGGGGTCATGAAGCGTTTCCATCCGACCTCCCAGAGTCTGCTCGCCGGATCGGCCCTGACCGGGCTGACCGGTTTCGGCACGGGTCCGGGCCTGACAGAACTGGACGAGCGGGCCCGGGACATCTTCCGCCGGGTGGTGGAGACCTATCTGGAGACGGGAGAGCCGGTGGGCTCGCGCACCGTGTCGCGGGGGGGCGTCGCCCTGTCTCCCGCCTCGATCCGCAACACCATGCAGGACCTGACGGAGCTCGGCCTCCTCGCCGCGCCGCACACCAGCGCCGGACGCCTGCCCACCCATGCGGGCCTGCGCCTGTTCGTGGACGGACTGATGGAGGTGGGAGACATCTCCGATTCCGACCGGGACAACATCGAGAGCCGCCTGGCCGGTCGCGGCATGAGCTTCGAGGATGCCCTCAACGAGGCCAGCCAGCTCCTGTCCGGCCTTGCGGGCGGTGCCGGCGTGGTGGTCACCCCGGTCCGCGACGCGGGCGTGAAGCATGTGGAATTCGTGGCCCTGTCCCCGGACCAGGCCCTGGCGGTGATGGTATTCGACGACGGCACGGTGGAGAACCGGCTGATGGTCACACCCGCAGGCGTCACGCCGTCGGCCCTGCAGGAGGCCTCCAACTTCCTCAACCTGCGCCTGCGCGGCCATACGCTGAGCGAGGCGGTCGCGGAAATGGGGGACGAGCTGGCCGCCGCCCGCCAGGCCCTGAACGCGGCCGCCGCGCGACTGGTGGAGGACGGGCTTGCGGCCTGGAGTGGCGGGGAGAGCCAGAACCGGGCCCTGATCGTCCGCGGCCGGGCCAACCTGCTGGATGACGCCACCGCCCGGGAGGATCTGGAGCGGGTCCGCCAGCTGTTCGACGACCTGGAACAGAAGGAACAGCTGATCAGCCTCCTCGACCATGTGCGGGAGGCGGAGGGCGTGCGCATCTTTATCGGGGCCGAGACCCGGCTTTTTTCGTTGTCGGGTTCCGCTCTGATCGCGGCGCCCTATATGACGGGTCGGCAGAAGGTGCTGGGCGCGATCGGCGTGATCGGTCCCACCCGCCTGAACTATGCCCGGGTGATCCCGCTGGTCGACTATACGGCCCGGGTGCTGGGGCGCATGCTGGAAGGCTAGCCGACAAGGGAGCCGTTCCGGCCCTCGCATGGGAGTGGAGGCAATGACCGAAGACGCAACCGAGAACGGCCACGAGCCGGGTGAGGACTGGCTGCGCGAACATGATCGCGGCGGCGACGGCGAGGGTGCCGAGATGTTCGACCCGGCCGCAGAGCTGGAACGCCTGGCAGCCGAGAACGCGGCCCTGAAGGAACAGGCCCTGCGCTATGCCGCGGAGGCCGAGAACACCAGGCGCCGGGCGGAACGGGAGTCCAACGACGCCCGCGCCTTCGCCATCCAGCGCTTTGCCCGGGACCTGCTGGACGCGTCGGACAATCTGGCAAGGGCCGTGGCCCATTCGCCGAAGGACGCCACCGACCCCACGGTGAAGAACTTCGTGCTGGGCGTGGAGATGACCGAAAAGGCCCTGCAGACCGCCTTCGAGCGCAACGGCGTCAAGCGGGTCGACCCGGCCCGGGGCGATCGCTTCGATCCGCACCTGCACCAGGCCATGATGGAACAGCCGGCCGCCGATGTGGCCCCGGGCTCGGTCCTGTCGGTGATGCAGGTGGGCTATGAACTGTTCGGCCGCATCCTGCGTCCCGCCCTGGTCGCCGTCAGCGCCAAGGCACCGGCGGGTGCCGATCCCGCAAATCCCTATGCCCAGGGCGCGACCGATGCCGCCGGGGCCGAGCTCGACACCAAGGCCTGATCCCGGATCCGACCGTCGTCAGACGATCAGCCGACGGATGACCCCGTCCAGCAGGCGACGCCCCTCCGGCGTCGCCCTCAGGCCCTGGGCGTCGGACACCACCAGACCGTGGTCCGCAAGCTCGGCGATCCGCTCCGAACCGGGGCGGAGATCCAGGGCCGCAACCTCGTCCCAGCAGACCCCTTCGGCGATCCGCAGGCCCATGAGCAGGCGCTCCTCCGCCCGGTCCTGCGGGGTGAGGGCCTCCGCCTGCGCATGGCCCACGCCCTGCGTCGCCACCATGTCCGTATAGGCTTTGGGCGTGCGGGCGGCTTCGGTGGCCACCCAGCCCCCGTCCCGCCGCAGCCGTCCGTGGGCACCCGGGCCGACCCCCACATAGGCTTCGCCCCGCCAGTAGACGAGATTGTGCCGGGCCATGGCGTCCGCGCCGCGGGCATGGTTCGAGACCTCGTAGGCGGAATATCCGTGGGCGGAGAGAACCCGCTGGGTCACGTCATAGAGGTCCGCCCCCCGGCCGTCGTCCGGCGGGACCAGGGTCCCCCGGCGCACGGCCCGGTCAAAGGCGGTGCCCGGCTCGATGGTCAGCTGATAGGGGGAGACATGGTCCGGAGCGAGGGCCATCGCCGCCTCCAGCGCCGCCGCCCAGGCCTCCGACGTCTGGTCCGGCAGGGCATAGATCAGATCGATGGACAGCTGCGGAAAGACCTGCCGGGCCAGCCGGGCGGCGCGGACGGCCTCGTCGGCCCCGTGATTGCGTCCCAGCAGCGTCAGGGCGGCATCATCCAGGCTCTGCACCCCCAGGGACAGGCGGGTGATGCCGGCTGCGGCCAGGGCGGCAAAGTGCTGCGCCTCGGCATCGGTGGGATTGGCCTCGAGGCTGACCTCCATCGGCTCCGCCGGGGTCCAGAGGCGGCGGCACAGCGCGATCAGCCGGGCCACATCCGCCGGATCCATCAGGGACGGCGTGCCGCCGCCGAAGAAGATCGACACCAGGGTGTGGTCCCCGGTCAGGGCCCGGTGGGCGATGAGGTCCGCGGCCATGGCCTCCACCAGCCCGGCCTGCTCCGCCGACCGCCCCCGGTGGCGATAGACGTTGAAATCGCAATAGGGACAGATCCGCGCGCAATAGGGCCAGTGGATGTAGACGCCCAGCGGCGGCGCAGCGGCCGTCACCAGAGGGCCTGCTTCAGTTTCTCGAAGGCCAGGGCCCGGTGGCTGATGGCGTCCTTGTCCGCCGGAGACATCTCGCCGAAGGTGCGGGTCTCCCCCCGGGGCACGAAGATCGGGTCATAGCCGAAGCCCTGGTCCCCCCGGGGCGGGAAGCTGAGGGTGCCATGGACCCGCCCCTCCACCGCCACCACCGGCCCGTCCGGCCAGGCCACGGCCAGGGCACAGGTGAAATAGGCCGACCGGTCCTGGGAGCCGCTCGCCGCCAGGGCCTGCTCCACCCGCCCCATGGCATAGGCGAAGTCCCGCTCTGCCCCCTCATGGGGGACGGCCCAGCGGGCGGACAGAACACCGGGCTGCCCGCCCAGGGCCGTGACGGACAGGCCGCTGTCATCGGCAATCGCCACCAGCCCCGAGGCATCCGCCGCCGCCCGGGCCTTCAGCACGGCATTGCCGATGAAGGTGGCTTCGGTCTCGTCCGGCTCGGGCAGTCCGAGGGAGCCCGCGGTCACGGTCTCAAACCGCCCGTCCAGCAGGGCGGCGATCTCCCGCGCCTTGCCCGCATTGTGGGTCGCGGCCACCAATCGTTGGCCCGGAGCCAGCACCAGCATATCATGTCCCAGGTTTAACGTGACGGCGCCGGGCCCGCGGCCTATCGCCGGGACGGGGGACGCCAGAGGCTGGGTCATGCCGCCGGACGGGCCGCAAGTCCAGTCGTCACGGCAGGAAGGGAGTGACCGGATCGATGCGCGCACTGGGTCCTGAGTCCGTTTCGAGCTTCCTCAAGATCGCCGTGGACGTGGTCTATGCCGCCGCCTGCATCGCCGCTGCCCTGGTCGGTCCCCTGTGCCTCGTCATGCTGGTCTATCTGCCCTTCGGCCCCCCGGTCCCCCGACTGAGCCTGGGCGGTCACGTCTGGATCGCCCCCCTGCCGACCCTCGCCCTGGTTGCCGTGCTTCTGGTGGTGGAGGTCTATGTGGCCTGTCTGGTGGTGATCCTGAATCGCATCCGGAAGCTCATGGAGACCCTGGTGCGGGGGGATCCGTTCCATCCGGACAATGTCGCCCGGCTGCGCTGGGTGGGGGCCGCCATGGTGGGACTGGAGGCCGCGGCATACGGCGTCCGCGCCCTCATCGACCAGCTGGGCCCCCGCAGCACCGCCCTGCGGGTCAGCGACGGCTGGTTCAACCCCACCGCTTGGTTCGCCGTGCTGGTCGTGTTTGTATTGGCCGAGGTGTTCCGGGAGGGCGCGCGCCTGCGCCGGGACTCGGAACTGACCATCTAACCCGATCACCGTCGCCCCAGGGATCCCGTCCGACGCCATGACCATCCGGGTCCGACTTGACCGCGTCCTGTACGAGCGGCGCATGTCCCTGAGCGAGCTGGCGGACCGGGTGGGCATCACCGTCGCCAACCTTCAGATCCTCAGGTCCGGCCGGGCGCGGGCCGTGCGCATGACGACGCTGGACGCCCTCTGCCGGGCCCTGGACTGCCAGCCCGGCGACCTGCTGGGCTTCGACCACAGCCCCATGGATGATGCCGATGGTCCCGATCCGGAGGACGGGACCCGCTGAGGTCTATTTCGGCGTGCCGTCGCTCCAGAAGTACCGCTTCGCCACCGGATCGAAGAAATAGTACCGCTTGCGCGCCTGGTCGTAATACTGCCGCCGCCGGGGGTCGTGGGCATCGAGGCTCGGCGGCGCGGGCGGCGGGGCCGCGATCGGCACGGCCACCGGCCGGTCGGTCGCCGACGGGGCCGCCCCGGACCCTGGCCCGGTCGTCGTCGGAGCCGGCGGCAGGCGCGGGGCGGCGCTGAACGGCGCGACGGCGCTGCATCCGGCCAGCAGCAGAACACCCCCCAGGACAGCGAGGGCGAGCGCCAGGGCCCGGGCGTCCTGCGGGCTCCGCGGGCGTCGATCAGGGCTCAAGGTCCGGCCTCCGAAGCTTGGCGGGTTCCCGATGACGGCCCGCAGTCCACAACCCATATGAGTATAGACGAATTTGTGGCAACGAAACGTCGATTTGGGCCCGATCCGGGCCGATGCCGCAGGAGACCCCCATGCCCCTACCCCGCCTGGATCCGGCCGCGGCGGCCGCAGGCCTGGAGGACTGGACCGTTGCTGCCGACCGCCCGGCGCTGCAGCGCACCTTCCGGTTCGCGGATTTCGCCGAGGCCTTCGGCTTCATGAGCCGCATCGCCATCCTCGCGGAGAAGCAGGACCATCATCCGGAATGGTTCAATGTCTACAACCGGGTGGAGGTGACGCTGACCACCCATGACGCGGGCGGGGTGACCGCGCGGGACGTGACCCTCGCCCGGGCCATGGATGCGGCCTTCCGCGCCCGCGGCGGCGTCAGTTGACGATGACGGAGCCGACGAGGAACACCGCACCGGGCTTGCCCAGCACCTGATCGGTGACCTTCTGGAGGGAGACCGAGACCCGGTCGAGATCCGGCTGCGACCCGGGCCGCACCGACGGACCGATCCCTGCGAGGGCCCGGGTATAGCCGTCCAGCAGCAGGGGGATGCTGTGCTGGGCCCGCAGGCGCAGCTTCTCGTCGGGGATGTCGAGCCCGGCCTCCAGGGTCACCACCCCCCAGCGGCCGGTCCCCCGCAGGACATTGGTGGTCAGTCCCGGCAGGTGGACGAAGGTGATCGACCCGCCCCGGTGCTCCGCCGGCTTGGCTCCCGCGAAGCTGACCCCCGGCACGACGGCCAGGACGAGCCCTGCGGCCAGGACCAGGGCAGACAGCGAAGACGGGCGGACGGGGCGGCGCATGGGGCGGGGCTCGATCTCAAGAGGGCTCCCCCACACTGGCACCGCCCGGTAAAGGAAGGGGTAAGGCCCCTCAGAAATCCCCGGCGGCCCAGCTCTTCAGCAACTGGTGGGCGATGGCCATGGGCGGCGGGCAGAAGGCCCCCTCAAGCGCCCCCGCCATCAGGGCCCGGGCCTCGTCCCGGGTGAACCAGCGCACCGCCTCCAGCTCGGACTCGTCGGGCACGGCTTCGCCGTCCGCGATCTCGGCGATCAGGCCGATCATCAGGGAGTTGGGAAAGGGCCAGGGCTGGTTGGAGTGATAGTGCACCTTCGTCGCGATCAGCCCCGCCTCCTCGTTCAGCTCCCGGGCACAGGCCTCCTCGATGGTCTCGCCGGGCTCGAGAAAGCCGGCGAGCGCCGACCACATGCCCTTGGGCCAGACCTTCTGGCGGCCCATCAGGCACCGCTCGCCGATCACCGGCAGCATGATCACGACCGGGTCGGTCCGCGGGAAATGCTCGGCGGAGCAGGACCCACAGACGCGCTTCCAGCCCCCCTCGGCGGCCTGGCTGGGGGCGCCGCAGACCGCGCAGAACCGGTGGCGGCGACGCCACTCGAACACCCCCTTGGCCGTGGCGGCGATGGCCGCCTCCGCCGGAGCCAGCGCCATGGCGAGCGCGCGCATGTCCCGGAATTCCCCCAGGCCCGCCAGGGGCCCGGCGGCGGGGTCGGTGCGGTCCTCCAGGTCCACGGCGAAGACCGCGGTATCCTTCCACAGGCCGAGGAACAGACGGGTCTCCTCCACCTCCGTCAGGGTGCGGCCGATGGCCTCCGCCAGATAGGCCAGACGGAAGCCGTCCGCCGTCTTCTCCACGAAGGGTTGGCCGTTCCAGAGGGGCAGGACCAGGGTGGCCGGATCGGCCAGAACGCCCGCCATGAAGGCCGCATCGCCGCGTCGGGCGCTCTGCCGGTCCAGCGGATTGCCGGAGAACACATTGGTGATGGCGGACAGGGACATGGGCGGGCCTTTCCTCGGACGTGAGCCGTGGTAGCAAACCGGCACCGCCTTACCAACCGTCCGATTGCGTGCGAATGCCCGGCGGCTCCCTTGCAACCAGCGCCCGCGCAAGCGATATAGGCGTCGGAGACTGGCGTCGGGCGTAGCCCTCGCCAACCCGGTCAGGTCCGGAAGGAAGCAGCCGTAACGAGTTTCGCTGCGGGTCGGCGTCCAGTCTCCAC
>DAINBM010000075.1:0-2153 GCA_036732965.1 Caulobacteraceae bacterium
GCGTCTGGCGGGCTGGTCGATGTGGAATTCGCCGCCCAGACCCTGCAAATTCTCGGGGCACCCCGGGGCGGGCACCTGACATCGTCCACCGTCGGGGCCTTGCGGGCGGCTGCCGACGAGGGGCGTCTGTCCCGGAGGGCGGCGCAGATCCTGATCGACAGCTGGCAACTGCACCAGGCCGTGGCCCAGACCCTGAGGCTGGCCTTTCGCGACGGGGCCCGACCAACGGACGAGCCCGCGGGTTTCCAGGCCCTGCTGGCACAGGCGGGGACGGTGGACAGCCTTGCCCGGCTGGAAGTGGCACTCCAGACCGCCCGGACCCGTGCCCGGGCGGTCTGCGCACGAATCTACGGATAGGAAAAATCCACAGACCGGTCGGGACTTCCGAATTATTTTTCACCATTCAAACTGCTGAAAAATAATAGGAAAGTAGGATTCCTGGTGGCGTTTCAATGGGAAAATATAATCCGAACCCGGATTTGTTATTGCAATATGTCATGAAGCTGTCATATTCAGCCTCGACGCGCTGCCGACTGTGAGGGGGGAAGATCCCCTGCGAGCCGCTCCGCGTCTCTTTCTGGCTCAACCTGCTGGTCAAGGAGACGCAGACATGAAGAATACCCAGACCTCGCTGCCCATCGCCATCCTCTCGTTCGCCTTCACGGGCGTCTTCGGCCCTCATCGTCGCCGGGACGAGTATGAGGCACCGCCGAGAACACCTTCGCAGACCGGCCGCAACGGCCGCTAGTGTCGGAAGGGGCCGGGAGACCGGCCCCTTTTTTCTTGGCCGGCCCGCCGGACGTCACGGCGTCGCCGCGCGGTCTGTTTGCATCCGCTTGCCAGCCCGGCTCCGGCGATCTACCCGTGGGCCAACAGTGGTACCAGCGGGAGCGAGACGGCGATGAGCCTTTTGACAGTGGAACGACACGGGGCGGTGGCCGTACTGACCCTGAACCGGCCCGAGAACATGAATGCCCTCGGCGCTCCCGGAGACGGAGATCAGGTCCAGGCGGTCTGTGATGGCATCAATGCCGATCCGGAGGTTCGCTGCGTGATCCTGACCGGGGCCGGCCGCGCCTTTTCCGCCGGCGGCGACGTCAAGGCCATGAAGGCCCGGGCCGGGGCCTTCGGCGGCGGCGGCTTCGAGATCCGCAACAACTACCGCAACAACATCCACCGCATCGTCCGCTCCATCTACGGGCTGGAGGTTCCGACCATCGCCGCCGTCAACGGCGCGGCCGTCGGCTTGGGTTGCGACGTGGCCTGCATGTGCGACATGCGCATCGCCTCCGACAAGGCGCGGTTCGCCGTGACCTTCCTGAAGCTCGGCCTCATCCCCGGCGACGGCGGTGCCTGGCTGTTGCCGCGGATCATCGGCCAGGACCGGGCGGCGCAGCTGCTCTACACGGGCGACATGATCGATGCGGCGACGGCGCTGGACTGGCGGCTGGTCACCAGCGTGGCCCCGCACGACACGCTGATGGACGAGGCCATGGCGGTGGCCCAGCGGATCGCCCAGCAGCCACCCCACGCCCTGCGTCTGGCCAAGAACCTTCTGCGCCACGGGGTGACATCGACCTATGACACGCTGATGGACATGTCCGCCGCATCCCAGGCCATCGCCCATCTGACAGATGACCACATGGAAGGCGTCGACGCCCTGCTCGAAGGGCGCCCGGCCGTGTTCAAGGGCCGTTAGGTCAGGTCAGCGCCGGGGCGCTCAACCGGCCTTGGCCACCCGTCGCGCCTTGCGCGGGGCGGGCCTGGCCGGGGCGTCGGGTGCGGGCGGCGGTTCCGGTGGCGGGTTCTGCAGGGACTCGGCCACCTTCTTCACATTGTCGAAGCGCGCGGCCAGGGTCTCGGTGATCTTCTTCGCCTCGGCCGTGGGCATCTGCGAGAGGATCGCCGCCAGATCCTTCTCCTTCATCTTGGCCGCCACGGGGATGCGGACCGCATCGTCCAGCTGGGCCATGATGGCACCGGCGTCCTTCGGCTTCATCTTGGAATAGACGATCACCAGTCGGTCGATCTCGCCCTGAGCCTTGCCGTCGGAAAGGCCGAGCAGCCCCTGGATCTCCGCCTTCAGGGCTGTCAGGGCCTTCAGCTTGCCATCGATCTTGGTGTCCGCCGCCGCCAGAAGCTGCAGTTGGGTG
>DAINBM010000075.1:2163-8719 GCA_036732965.1 Caulobacteraceae bacterium
GCTCGCGGTCATCCAGCTGGCCGCGGCGGGAGGAGAGGTTCTGCAGGGCCTGCAGCTCGCCCGGGGACAGCCCGGCCTGCTTGGCGAGTTCCGCCGGCGAGGCGGCGCAGGCCGGAATGGCCGCAGACGGGTTGGACGCGCCGGCCGAGCCGGGCACGGCCGTCTGGGTGGGCAGGGATGAGGCTGCCGGGGTACCAGCAGGGCGGGCGGCCGTGGTCGGCTTGGCCGGTGCGGGGCCGCTGCCTTCCGCCCGGGCGGTCATGGCCTGCATGACCTTGGGAACCGCATCGATATTGCGCAGGGCCGCAAGGGAGAGCACGCCACCGATGGCAATGGCGGTCAGCGGCAGGAGGGGAGGTGCGCGCATCAGCGACCGGTCCCGCCGGGGGCGCGACGGGCACGGATACGGGCCGCGAAGTCCTCAGCTGTCAAACGGTCCGGCTGCGGTGCCGACGGGGCTGCGGGTCGAGGATCCGCGTCGTCCACCGGGCGGCGGAAGGCCGGAATGGCGCGGGCCGGAGGCCGGATCTCGGTCGGTTCGAACAGGTCCTCTTCCTCCGCCAGGCGCTGGCGGCTCGGTCGGGCCGTCCGCAGCGGTCGGGGTGCCGCATCGCGCTGGTGTTCAGACTGGACTGACTCGTTGCCCCGGCTAAGCCCGAAGCGCAGGGCGAGCCGTCTGAGGCTGTCACTGGGGCCGGGATCCGCGACGGCAGCGGGGGCCGCCGCAGGCGGGGGCGCGGCCAGTGCCGGTGCCGGGGAGGGGGCAGGCGCAGGTGCCCTCGAGAGGGCCTCGCTTTCCAGCAGGCCCCGAGCGGTCTGGATCTGGCCGTCGAGCTTGGTAGCCAGGCTGCGGGCGGTCTCGATCCGGGCCAGCAGACTGTCATGGGTCTCGGTGGCCGCTTCCCGCAGACCGGCCAGCCCCCGCTCAGCCCGCACGGCGGCGTCGTTCAGATCGACGATCGCCCGGGCAAACCCCTCGTGGCTCTGGCGCAGGGCCTTCAGCCGCGCATTCAGACGCACGCCCAGGACCAGCGCCGCAATCAGCAGCACGGCCAGGAACACGTCCATGGACAGGGCGAGCACGCTCATCGCCGCTACTTGAAGGGCGTGATCGCGCGGCGGGCCGGGGGCGCCAACGGCGCCTCGACCCGCACGGCGAGGTGATGATTGGCCCGGCCCATGCGGCCCTTGGTGAGGCTGACCGTGCCGGACCGCAGCTCGATGGTGGAATCCGGGGTGGCATTCAGCATGAGGGTGTCTCCGACCTTCATGTTCAGCACCTGGCGCAGCGGGACCTGCTGTTCGTCCAGCACGGCCCGGACCTCCATCTGGGTGGTCCAGAGCTCGGTGGCGAGGTGGCTCTCCCAGATGTTGTCCCGGCCGAACTTCTCGCCCATGAACTGCTGCAGCAGCATCTTGCGGATCGGCTCCAGCGTCGCATAGGGCAGCAGCAGCTCGACCCGACCGCCCCGGTCTTCCATGTCGATCCGCAGTTTCACCAGGATCGCGGCATTGGCCGGGCGGGCGATGGCGGCAAACCGCGGATTGGTCTCCAGCCGGTCGAGATTGAAGGACACGGGCGTCAGGGGCTCGAAGGCGGCCTTGGCGTCGGCCAGCACCACCTCCACCATCCGCTGCACCAGCACCCGCTCGATGGTGGTGTAGGGGCGTCCCTCGATGCGCATGGCCGCCGTGCCGCGGCGACCGCCCAGCAGCACGTCGACGATGGAATAGATCAGGTTGGAATCGACCGTCAGCAGGCCGTAGTTGTCGAGCTCCTCCGCCCGGAACACCGCCAGGATGGCGGGCAGCGGAATCGAGTTCAGGTAGTCTCCGAAGCGGATCGAAGAGATGTTGTCGAGGCTGACTTCCACATTGTCGGACGTGAAGTTTCGAAGGCTGGTGGTCATCAACCGCACCAGGCGGTCGAAGACGATTTCCAGCATCGGCAGGCGTTCATAGGACACCAGTGCCGAATTGATGATCGCCCGGACGCCGGTGCGGTCATCGCCTTCCTCGTCCGCCAGATCGAAGCCCAGGAGGCTGTCGATCTCGTCCTGGTTCAGGATCCGCTCGGAACCGCCATCATCCGCATCGGCGGCGACGGCCGCGGCCATGGCGGCGGCGAAATCGTCATCGGTCGAGGCGGGTGTTGCTTCGTCAGCCATGATCTTGATGCTTCAGTCTGTGTGACCCCTGTGCCGCAAGGGGGGCGAGGCCGGGGCAGGGCGTTCGGCGGTCGGTTCGGATCCCTTGCGGCTTTCGAATGCGTGGACGCGTCTAGTTGATCAGCATTTCCTCGATGAGGACGGAGTTCACCTTGGCCGGGGCAATCACGAGATTGATCCGCCTCTGGAATTCCATCCTCAGTTCATAGTTCCCCTGGCTGCCGGACATGTCCTCGGGGCGCAGCTCGCGCATGAAGGTCTGAAGCATGTCGGTGATCCGCGGCATGTTCGGCTCCACGGACTCCGCAACGGATTCGTCCTTCAGTTCCAGCGCCAGCTTCACCTTCAGGTAGGTTGGATGACCATCGGCCGCCTGGATGTTCGCCACGAGGTCGGGGAGGGTGTAGTAGACCACGCCGTCCGGACCCTGGCTGATCGGGCTCGGCCCCTTGTCCTTGCCTTCCTTGCCGCCCTTCTTCTCTTCCTTCTTCGGCTTCTCGGCCTCCTTGGGCTTCTCGTTCTTGGCCTGGGCCTCGGGCTTGGGGCTCAGCATCAGGAAGGCCGCAGTCCCGCCGCCCCCCAGCACCACCAGCGCACCCACGCCGGCGGCGATCAGGATCATCAGCGGCGGCTTCTTCTTTGCGCCTTCCTCGCCCTCTTCGCCTTCCGGCTTTTCGGCGTCTTCGGGCGGGGCCTCTTTCTTCTTCGACATCCAAGGGGTTCCTGAAACTGCGCGGCGGGGCCGTCGCCGTTCCGGATCCGACGGCCCCAGCGTCACCTAACATCGGTCATGGTTAACGTTCGGTTTGGAACTGGGAATCGATCGCCGAATCCGGGGCAATTCTTGCCGGGACAAATTCGGCCCGGGGCTCGCTCCTGTCCATTTTGTCCTCTGAAAACATTGAGAAAATATCTGGCCCGTGGGTTGCATCGTCGGTTGCGACCTTCGAGGAGCGTTCATGGACACGGCCATCTATGTCGGACTTTCCCGCCAGCTGACCCTTCAGCGGGCCCTGGACGTGTCGGCCAACAACCTCGCGAACGTGGACACCGCTGGGTTCAAGGTGGAGAATCTGGTGGTCAACACCGATGTGCTGAGCGCCCCCGGCCCCTCGGCCCCGACGGTGAACTATGTGCTGGACGTCGGCGTGGGGCGCAACTTCGCGCCCGGTCCGCTCACCATGACCGGCAATCCCCTCGATCTGGCGGTGGAGGGCGACGGCTTCTTTGCGGTCAATACCGCCAGCGGGCCCATGTACACCCGCGACGGTCAGTTCACGGTCGGGGTGGATGGAACCCTGCTGGACAAGAATGGCCATGCTGTCCAGGGCGCCGGCGGCGCGCCGCTGCAGCTGGACAGCAAGAAGTCGCCCCCCAGCATCGGCCGGGACGGCACGGTCACCCAGGACGGGGTGCAGGTGGGCAAGATCTCGGTGGTCCGCTTCGCCAACCGGGGCGGGCTGTCGAAGCAGGGCTCGAACCTCTACGCCGCCGACGCCGCCAATCCGCCACTGCCGGCCAATGACAGCCTTGTGCGCCAGGGCGCGGTGGAGGGCTCGAACGTGACGCCGGTGACCGAGATCACCCACCTGATCACTATTTCCCGCGCCTATGAGCGCCTCACCCAGATCATGAACGCCGCGAGCGACCTCTCGCTCCAGGCCGTCAACACCCTGGGCAAGGTCGTCTGACCTCGCCGGAACCCCTCAGCCCAGACGCCAGGACAGAAGAAAGCCCGACCCCGATGAGAGCTCTTGATATCGCCGCGACCGGCATGGCTGCCCAGCAGCTGAATGTCGAAACCGTGTCCAACAACATCGCGAACATGAACACCGTGGGCTACAAGAAGCAGCGTCCCGAATTCGAGGACCTGCTCTACCAGAACATCGAACGGATGGGGGCCCAGTCCTCCGACACCGGCACGGTGGTGCCCACGGGCATCCAGCTGGGCTCCGGGGTCAAGACCGCCGCCGTGGCGCGGATCACCACCCAGGGGACGCTCACCCAGACCGGCAACAAGTACGACATGGCCATCGACGGGCGGGGCTACTTCCAGATCCAGCTGCCCACGGGGGAAACGGCCTATACCCGCGCCGGCAACTTCGCCGTGAACCAGACCGGCCAGCTGGTGACCACGGACGGCTATTCGGTCCTGCCGCAGATCACCATTCCCCAGAACGCCACGGACGTCTCGATCTCCGCCAGCGGGCAGGTGCAGGTGACCCTCGCCGGTCAGGCGGGCACGACCCAGGTGGGGCAGCTGCAGCTGGCCAACTTCTTCAACGAGGCGGGCCTCGAGGCGATCGGGTCGAACCTGTTCCTGCAGTCCGGCGCGTCCGGCCAGCCCAATGTGGCGTCTCCCGCCTCCACCGGCTTCGGCCAGCTGAAGCAGAACTTCGTCGAAAGCTCGAACGTGGATGCGGTGGGGGAGGTGACCTCCCTGATCGTGGCGCAGCGGGCCTACGAGATGAATTCCAAGGTCGTCACGACCGCGGACCAGATGCTGGCCTCCGCCGCCCAGCTGAAGACCTGAGCCCGCTGTCCGGAAAGGAAGCCTGATCACCATGCGCGCCATCCTCACCGCCTTCGCCGCCTTCGTGCTGATCCACGCCGTCGCCCTGCTGGGCGCCCCGTCGGCGGCGGGGGCGGGCGTGCCCGCGGAGCTGGTGGCCCACCCCGCGTCAAGGGGAGCGGAGATCGTCCTGTCCGACCTGTTCGAGGGCGTGGACGGCCCGGCGGGTCAGGTGGTCGTCGGCAAGGGAGCGCCCTCGGGGCAATCCACGGTTCTGGATGCCGGGCACATCCAGCTGGTGGCGCACCAGGCCGGTGTGGAGTGGGTCAATGCCCGCGGCCTGCGCCGGGTGATCGTCGAGGGTGGAGAGCCCGAGGTGCCGGTGGTGGTGCCCCGCCCGGCGGCGGTCGCGGCGAGGTCCCATGCCGGTCCGGGCAGCCGGGGGCATGCGGAGGCCGTGCACACGGTCCAGGCCCTCGTCTACACGCGCAACGTTCCCGCGGGCGAGACCCTGGGGGCCGACGACCTCGTCTGGGCCGAGGTGCCCGCCGCCGCCCATCTGTCCGATCCCCTCGGCGACCAGGACGCCGCCGCCGGCAAGATCGCCCGGCGGCCACTGCGCGCCGGTGCGCCGGCCCTGATGCGGGATCTGGTCGGGGCCAAGGTGATCCACCGGGATGACATCGTCGCCGTGATCTTCCGGGATGGCGGGATCGTCCTGTCCCTGCAGGGCCGCGCCCTCGGCGATGCCGCCGTAGGTGAACCGCTGCAGGTCCTCAATCTCGGCTCCCGCAAAACCGTGGAAGCCGTCGCCTCGGGTCCCGGCCGGGCCCTGGTCGGCCCCGAAGCCGATGCCATTCGCGTGGCGCCCACCCGGGCGGCACCGTCCCTCTATGCCAGCGTTCGCTGAAAGGTCTGAACATGTTCCGTGCCATGCCCCGCACCCTCGGCCCCCTCTGCCTCGTTGTGGCCCTGCTGCCGCTGGCCGCCTGCGGCTCCCTGAACGAGGCGGTCTCGACCCCGAAGATTTCCGCCATGGCCTATCCCACGGCCATCGTCCCGTCGGAGCAGGCGGTGCTGCAGGCACCGGAAAACGGGGCCCGTCCGGCCTCGTCCAACAGTCTGTGGCGCAATGGCGCGCGGGCCTTCTTCCATGACCAGCGGGCCGCCCGGGTCGGGGACATCCTGACCGTCAACATCAACATCAACGACACGGCCAAGCTGTCCAACGAGACCGTGGCGACCCGCAAGGGCGCCAACCAGCTGGGCATGCCGAATCTCCTCGGGTTCGAGACCACCCTGTCCCACAACCTGCCCAAGGCCTTCAGTGCAGCGAACGCCGTGGGGACCTCGTCCTCGTTCACCAATGACGGCTCGGGGAGCGTCAACCGGTCGGAGACGGTGTCGCTGACGGTCGCGGCCGTGGTCACCGGGGTCCTCGCCAACGGCAACCTGGTGATCCAGGGCAAGCAGGAGATCATGATCAATGCGGAAAAGCGCATCCTGACCGTGGCCGGGATCGTTCGGCCGGAGGACATCACCTCCACCAATACGATCCAGCACACCCAGATCGCCGAGGCGCGGATTTCCTATGGCGGACAGGGCACCGTCAGCCGGGTCCAGAACGTGCCGGCGGGCACCGCCCTCCTGCAGAAGTTCTCACCCTTCTAGCGATCTGACCGGGATCAGGCGAAGCGGGGCACGTCCACAGGATCCGCGCTCCGCGGCCTCGCCACGCGGGGGACGCGGAAGCGGACGCCGCAGCCGAGGCCGTCCTCCTCGAGAAAGATCACATCGACCGCGTTGAAGGCGGAGCGGATCGCCGCCTCCGTCGTGGTGTTCGCGGAGATCGGGCCACGGAGCCGTTCCAACCGCT
>DAINBM010000076.1:0-8662 GCA_036732965.1 Caulobacteraceae bacterium
CCCTGCAGGAACGCCTTGAAATAGGTGGAGCGCTCATCGAGCGGCGGTGCCTTGGCGGCCAGGCCGCGCTCCTGTGCGAGGATCGGCGGGGCGAACTCCGCGATCTCATCCCGGCTCGCCAGGCCGCGCACGACGGCGTGACCGTTCTTCTGAAAGGACGCGATGGTCGCCTCGTCCACCTGAAAGGGGGAGTCGATGGTCGACCGGGTCGGGAGTTCAGCAGGATGGGTCATGGCTTGGCTCACTGAACGATCGGAATCTGGCCAGAGGTGGGTCGCTGCGCGCCTGTGGTTTCAGGGATGCGCATGGCGAGGCTGCCCATGGCGTCCTGAACGCGGGCGACGGCGTCGGCGATGTCGAAGAAGGCGTCGGGGTCGAAGAGGCGGGGACGGTCGGCCTGATGGTGCCTGGCGTCCATCTGCAGGAGGGTGTCGCGCCATCCCTCGCGACCATAGGACGGCCACTGGACCCCGTGCTGGACGAAGGCGATATCGATGAAATAGCGTTTGCGATCGCCGCCGCCGGGCTGCGGCCTGCGGGCGTGAACGACGGCGGAGTGGACGAACACAACGCTGCCCGGCGGCAGGTCGTTGACGACGACCGTGCCAGGGATTTCCTGGTCCCCCAGAAAGGCGAGGGCGTCGCGCCGCATCACCGACCGATGGCTTCTTGGCAACAGCAGGAGGTCTCCCACCGTCCCGTTCAGTCCGTCCAGGTAGTGCAGCACGTGAAGCTGGACGTGGCTGCGGTTGGTCTGCGGGATCTGTTCGTAGTCGTGGTGCCAGGGAACGCCCCGCAGGCCTGGATCGTGGCGCGCGGCGTGGCAGTGATGGAAGCTGAAGCTGTCGCCACCCATCACATCCTCGGTGATTTCAAGGGTCAGGGGGTCGACGACCAGGCCGCACAGGGCGTCATACTGGCTGATGTTGCGGCCATCGAAGAGGGGCTCGGTCGTCACGTAGCGATCGATTTCGGCGGACACGGCGGCCACCTGGTCCGCACCCAGCATGCCGGGTCGGATCACGTAGCCCAGCTTGCGGAACTGCTCCTTCTCGGCGTCTGACAGCCGCATCTTGCGCCCTTTCGCAGTTGCGCCAGCGGCCCTGCTGCGGCCCTGCATCCGCCGCATACGCTCCGCCGACCATAGATAAATCTATTAAACTAGAATTGTAGCGTGACAATAGAATTTTAGGGTTGCAACGGGTTAATGTCGGTGCCTAGAATTTTGTCAGGGCCCCTGAGGCCCGGGAGTCGATCATGTCGAAGGC
Source organism: Caulobacteraceae bacterium (assembly GCA_036732965.1). Lineage (GTDB taxonomy): Bacteria > Pseudomonadota > Alphaproteobacteria > Caulobacterales > Caulobacteraceae > CAIMFV01. The sequence goes on from DAINBM010000076.1 coordinate 1,269, forward strand.
CCTTGAAATCGCAGAGCCGGACGTGCCGTCATTTCCGCGGCGGTCGCGGCGTAAGCGCGAAACCCGGCAACGCATCGTCGAGGCGGCAGAGGCCCTGTTTCGTCAGGTTGGCTTCAACAATGCGACGATGCAGGCCATTGCCGAGGCCGCCGACGTCCATGTCACGACGCTGTTCACACACTTCAAATCGAAGCGGGATCTGAGCGACGCCATCTCCGACATGATCCTGGAGGCGATGGCGCTGGCCTTCGAGGAAAACCGCGGCAAGCGCCCCTTCTTCGATTTCATGCGCAAGCTCACCGAGACTGCCTGTCGGGAACACCTCCGGCGGTCCGAACAGAACCTCGCCATGGGGCGCCTGTTCGGTGCCGACGAGGAATTCACGGCCAGCTGGATGACGTATGAGCGCCGCCAGATCGAATTGCTCGCGAGCTACATCGCCATCGATTTCGGGCTGGATCTGGCCGTCGACTACCGGCCGACGCTGATCGCCAACATGATCGTCGGCGGCAACATCATGGTGCACCAGCGCTGGGTGGACAGCGAAGGTGCCCTCGATCTCACCCGAGAATCCCTGGCCGTGCTCGACGCTGTCGAGACCCTTGTGAACCGCGGTCTCGCGACCCCGGCAGAGGGGCGGCTTCCTTTGCGATCCGAGGAGATCTGACATCCGGAGTTCAGCCGCGGGGGCCGACGCGGACTTGAAACTGGCCCGAAAATGAAACGACCAGGCCGCACGAGCTTGGCGCACATTAGGGGGACACCATGAAGACGCTTCTATTCGCAGGCGCAGCCGCAAGCGTGTTGCTGTCTGGTCCGGTCGCAGGTCTTGCTGCCGAAGTCACCACTTCCGACACCGCCACGACGGTTGGCGAGGTCATCGTCACCGCGGAAAAGCGGGCGCAAAAGATCAGTCAGGTGCCAGTGGCCATCACCGCCTTCACCTCCCAGCAACGGGAGCTGATCGGCCTTGACACCATCCAGGACTATTCGGACTTCACGCCCGGCCTGTCCTATTCCTCGTCGAACGACCGGCTGTTCCTGCGTGGTGTCGGGCGGGAGACCAATACCGTCGGCAGCGACCCTGGCGTCGCGACCTATGTGGACGGGGTATACAATTCGGCGACAGTGTCTGCAGCGGGGGACGAGCTCTTCCTGGATCGCGCCGAGGTCCTGCGGGGGCCGCAAGGTACCCTCTATGGGCGGAACTCCATCGGCGGGGCAATCAATGCCATTTCCAAGCGTCCCACCGATACCTTCCAGGGGGAGGTGAGGTTCACGGGGGGAAATTACGGCGTCGCCAATCTGGAGGGAGCCATCTCCGGCCCGATCCGGCCCGGGCTGAACTTCCGGCTCGCCGGCTACAACAACAACCAGGGCAAGGGCTATTTCAACAACCTGTCGGGCGGCCCCAGCGAGGGCGGACGCGGCCAGAGCCACTACATCGAGGGGCAGCTGGAGGCCAAGCTGAGCGACCGGCTCGATGTCTGGGTCAAGGCCTTCAGCCAGGGGGCGAGATCCTGGCCCCGCAGCGCCAACGTCATAGACCCGTATGACTATGCGGCTTTCCCCGTGGGCGGTTTGTCCCCCGGGGCGGCAGTCGGATATCTGACGTCCGGCTACTCGGCCCTCGGCAATTGCGCGACCAATCCCGGCATCCGCAATCCGCGCAACATCTGTACCAACACGCCGCAGACCGCACGCCTGAACCCCGACAACGGGGTGACCATCAACGCGACCCTGCGCATGTCCGGCTTTGATATCAAGTATATCGGCGGATATCAGCACTACAATTACAAGCAAACGACGGAGCTCGACAATACGGCGATGGTTTCATACCTGTCGCCCTGCCTTCCTTCGACCACGTGCGCCATATTTCCAGCAGTTACCGCTCTGACGGTGAATGCCAGCCAACTGTTCAACTACGAAGAAAACAAGACATTCCAAAGCCATGAAGTCGATTTCACTTCGACAGGCAATGGTCCTCTGCAGTGGGTCGGCGGTCTCTACTACTATCATGAGAGCTTTGATCAACAAGATCACTTCGCTATGCCCAATCAGCCGCAGATTCTTGCGCCGACGACAGTGTTCAACACATCGGCGCCCAAGAACCCGGCTGGTGACGTGGTCTATGCCAATGGCGATCTCGAGACCACCTCCTATGCCGCCTTCGCCCAGGCGGACTGGGCAATCACCCGGACCATCAAGCTCACGGGCGGTGTGCGCTACACGGATGACAAGAAGTCCGGCGACGAACGGTTTCGCGCCCTTTGCCTGAGTGCGGTCTGCGTCAATCCGGCGATCTACGGGGCCTTCACGCCGGCTCTCGATATCACGGCGTCGCCCACCATCATCTCCTACGCCCTGGATCCAGGCGTGGTGGCACCACCGTCGGTGGATCCGACGACCGGGATCGCCAAGCGGCAGCTGTCCGGTCGCTGGAACGCCACGACGGGCACCGCCGGGATCAGCTGGACGCCGGATTCCCAGACCCTCGCCTATGGTCGCTACAGCCGGGGCTACAAGTCGGGGGGCTTCAATGCCGGCGGCATTTCCCCTTCACCTGAAACCAAGCCGGAATACGTTGATTCCTACGAGGTCGGGGTGAAGCACCAGTTCGGCAAGACGCTCGCCGTCAACCTTGCCGCCTTCTACTACGACTACACCAACCTCCAGGTGCCCCTGACCGTAAACACGGCCTCCGTGGCCATGACGGAATTCGTGAACATCAAGGATGTGGTGTCCCAGGGCGTCGAACTTGAAATGCAATGGCAGGCCACCCGCCAGCTGCAGTTCCTGCTCAGCTACGGCTACCTCGATGCGACGGTTCGCGACGGGTGCTGCTATGTCGACGGGGCGGATCCCTACGCCCTCCAGACCTCCGCCCGGCCCGTCGGCCTGCCGGCGTCGAACGGCTATCAGACCCAGAACGTGAAGGGTCAGACCGCCCCGGAGTCCCCCCGCAACAAGGTGGCGCTCAACGGCAACTACACGCTCGTGTTTGCGCCGGGGACCCTGAACCTTTCGGTCAGCGGGATCTGGAAGGAAGCGACCTACGACAGCATCTTCAACCGGCCCTACAACCGTGCGCCCGCCTATGGTCAGGTGGACCTGCGCATGACCTGGACCGACGTCAACAAGCGCTACACCGTGATCGGGTTCGTCAAGAACGCCTTCGACCGTCTGGGCTATGACAGTGTCTCAGGAACCGAAGTCACGCCGTCGTTCCTTGGGGGAACCGTGCCCGCGGGGACGGTGGCCAGAACCGTCAGCCTGACCCCGCCGCGGACGTTTGGTGTCCAGTTGCAATATCGCTTCTGACATCCGGCATTCGTCCGGTGAAAAGCGTGCCTCTTCGATCCGTCTGGCGGGGTGCTCTCCCCGCCAGACCCTCGATCTTGGCCGGGGTCCGAAGGGCCTTACGTCAACTTCCAAGCTTACGAAGGCGGACCGTCCCATGAGATCATCTGCCGCGGTCAGAAAGCCCCGGCTGGGCCTGGGGACCAAGCTGGGGTACGGCCTGGGGTCGACGGCCTTCGGCATCTCGACCCAGGCCCTGTCGACGGCGATCATCAGCCAGTACCTCTTCATCGTGGTGGGGGTGCCAGCCGTTCTGGTGGGCGCAGCGATCATGATTTCGCAGATCGTCGACGCCCTGGTCGATCCGTTGCTGGGGCAGTGGTCGGACAATGTGCGCACCCCCTGGGGACGACGGCATCCGTTCATGTATGCCGCGGCCGTCCCCTGCGCGCTGGCCTTCTACGCCCTGTGGCACCCGCCGACGGAATGGCCGGTCGGCCAGCTTTTCGTCTACATGGTGGTGGTGCTGATCATCGTGCGCTTTTTCAATGCCATGTATGAGATCCCGAGTTCAGCGCTGGCTCCGGAGCTGGCCCCCGACTACGACGACCGCACGTCGCTGCAGTCCTACCGGTTTGTCTTCCTGGTGGCGGGGGCGGGGACGATGATCGCGCTCCTCAACACCGTGTTCCTGCGTCATGACGCGACCCACGCCCTGGGGATCCTGAACAAGGACGGCTACCGCCAGTGGGGCACGATCGGTGCGGTGACCATTTTTGTCAGCATTGTCCTGTCGAGCCTGGCGACCCATCGTTTCATTCCGAAACTCAGTTCGCCCCCACCTCGCAAGGCAGGCCCGCTTCAGATCTTCCGGGAGATCCTGGCCACCCTGTCCAACCGGTCGCTCCTGGCGGTGGTCATTTCCGGGCTGTTCTCGTCGATCGGCGGCGGGGTCACCACGGCCATGACCCCCTACATGAACCTCTATTTCTGGGAGCTGTCGCCCCAGCTCGTGGGGTTGATCACCCTGTCCGGCATTCCGGCAACCTTTCTCGGCGCGGCCCTTGCGCCGATCCTGGCGCGGCGCTTCGACAAGAAGCCGACCATGATGGCGCTGTTTGCAGTGGCCGTGGTGAGTTCGCTGGTACCGGTGGGTCTGCGCCTGCTGGACCTGATGCCGGCCAACGGAACCCCGCTGCTGGCGGCCATTCTGGTCGCGGACAGCTTCCTGGGGATCGTCCTCTATCTGATGGGCTTCATCATCGTCTCGTCGATGATCGGGGATATCGTCGAGGACAATGCGGTGCGCACGGGTCAGCGGTCGGAGGGGCTGCTCTATTCCGCCAACCTGTTGATCCCGAAGCTGAGTGCGGGGATCGGGGCCTTCCTCGGATCGCTGATCATCACCCTTGTCCAGCTGCCGAGCCATGCACAGCAGGGCACGATCCCCCTGCCGATGCTGCGCGAGCTCGGGCTGATCTACCTGCCCGTCTCTGCCATCATGAATGCCCTGGCGATCTCCGTCATGGGGTTCTATCGCATCGACCGGGCGACCCATGAGCTGAACCTGGCGGCCCTGGCCGGCGAGGATGGCGGCCGGGCCGACAGGTGAGCGATCGGTGACGGAAGACGGCAGTCAGCCGGCTGCGGGCGATGACCGGCGGCCCACGCATCGGGTGGCCGCACCGATCAGCGGCCGGGTCCGCTCGCCGATGAAGGACCCGTCCAACATGAGGTTCATGGCATAGGCGACCACCATCTGCCTGTCGAAGTCGAGCCAGACCATCGAACCGCCCCATCCGCCCCAGAAGCAGACCCGGTTCTCCGGGGCATCGCCGAGTCCGTATCCCAGGCCAAATCGGAGGTTGGCACCCACAACCAGGTCGGGACCGTTGGACTGTTCCGCCAGGACCGCTTCGCCGCGCCCGGCCGACAGCAGACCTTTGACGCTGGTCGGTTCTCCGCACACCAGGACCGACTGCAGCAGGGCGATGGATCGGGCGTTTCCCAACCCGTTGCAGGCGGGAATGTCTGCTCGCCGCCAGGCCTCGGACCAGGACCATTCGGCCCGCTCATAGGGGTTTCGGAACACCCGTCTGGCCATGCCGGACGTGGCGGCGTCTCCGGCCCGTGTCCTGGGAGGAATGAGCGGCGCGACCCGCGCGTCCACCTCCGGCGGGCTCGCGAAATAGAAGTCTGCGCCCACTGGAATGGCGATCTCGTCGCGGAAGAATGTCCCGAAGTCCATGCCGGTCACCCGGCGCACGACTTCGCCCAGGAGATATCCCTGGGTCACGGCGTGGTAGCCGGACGCTTCGCCCGGCGTCCACCAGGGCGCCTGGGCCGCGAGCAGGGAGGTTACCTTCTGCCAGTCATAGAGATCGGCTTCCACCACTGGCTGATCCCAGCCTGGCAGGCCGGCTGTGTGCCCCAGCAGGTGCCGGACCTTGACCTCAGACTTTCCGTTGGCGGCAAATTCCGGCCAGTATCGGGCCACCGGAGCCTCCAGATCCACCTGACTGCGGTCGGCCAGAACCATCAGCGCAAGGGCGGTCATGGTCTTGCTGGTGGAGTAGAGATTGACGAGGGTGTCGCGCTCCCAGGGGTCACCGGTCTCGTTTCGCCGCCCGCCCCACAGGTCGACGACCATCTCCCCGGCCACAATGACCGCAACGGACGCGCCGGCTTCGAGGCCCCGGTCGAAATTGGATTGAAAGGCCGCCCGGACGGGTTCGAATCCGGGATGGCAGAGCCCGCCTAGCGCCACGGGCGACCCGCTCACGCGCCGGGTCCTGCTGCACCTGGCCTGATCTTGTCCCATTCCTCCCGGATCCACCTGGCGCAGGCAACGGAATGGTCGAAGAGGGAATACCGCGCCCCGCCACCATAGTCTGTGAAGGGAATGAATTCCGTGGAGATGGTGGCCACGGCATGTTCGGTATCGGTGGCGTGATGCCGCAGGAACTGGCGGACCACTTCCTTCCAGGGCTCCAGCTTCTCGGCCTGCCAGGGACTGTGCCATTCACCGGGAGCGGGCTCCAGAAACGGGTACTGGATGCCGCGACCCGGCTCGCCGTTCGCCTGCATCTCCCAGAGGTTCCTCGGGCCGTTCGGGGCGGCGGAGCGGGCGTGCATGTGCCTGACATAGCCCGCGTCGATCCAGCTCTGGCAGATGCTGCCCGGGCTGAAGGGATCCAGCACGATCGCTCCGGAGGCGATGTCGGCGTCCATGCCCTGGATGGCCTGCTGTTCGGGATTGTCGATCTTGAAGATCACGTGGGAGTGGTCGAGGGTCATGTGGAACTTCACGCCCCGCGCCTCGACCAGGCGGGCGACCTCGGCCACCCGCCCGAAATGCTCGGACCACATGTTCACGTGGACTTCGAAGCACGGGGTGACGCCATGGGCTTCGCCCTCTTCGGCGGCATGCAGATAGGCTTCCGCCACCTGTTCGTTGGTGACGAGCCGACCCTTCAGGTCGTGGGAAATGATCTGGACGTTGTGAACCCTGGAACCCAGGTCTCCGGCAATCCGCAGGTTCCAGTCGAGCAGCTTTTCGTCGCGGTTGAGGAAGTAGTAGAAGCCGCCTGCGGTCAGGGGCAGGCCGTGGGTGTGGGTGGCCTTGTAGTAATCCCACATCAGGTGGGGCGCGGGGGTCTTGTCAAAGTAGTCGAAGACGCCCGCGTCCTTGACCATCCCGAAGCGCGTGTCGAGATCAAACTCGTTCGGGTCCGTGTGCATGACACTGGCTTCGACAATGCCAATCAGCAGCGTCTTGTCGCTCATGCGCTTCCAACCTTCAGAACATCGATTGTGGCGGGGCGGTTCAGGCCGCGGCGGCCTGTTCGAAGAGGTCCGGCGGGAACGGGGAGTTGTAGAGACTGACGCCCAGCAGGCTGCGGATCTCGTCGGCGGGCCTCGCCCAGATGTCTTCCCAGACGACCCCGAGCAGGGCCGGCGTCTGGCGCCCGTGGACCCAGGCGCCGAGGATGGTTTCCAGCATCAGCGGCGTGTAGGCGCTGGCCTTCAGCGATGTCGAGCCCACCACCATGGCCAGGAACATGGCGGAATAGCCATGGCCGAACTGGGCCATC
>DAINBM010000077.1:0-8541 GCA_036732965.1 Caulobacteraceae bacterium
CGCAGGCCCACCTGACGGGAATCGAGCGAGACCCCGAGGCCCTGTCCCTGGCCGTCGAAAACATTGCCCTGAACCAGTTCGCGGATCGGGTCACGGCCATCACCGGGGACGTCGGCCAGCGGTTCCGTCTTCTGGGGCTTGCCCCCTTTGACGCGGCCTTTGCCAACCCGCCGTTCTTCGACGACCCCTCCGCCCTGCGCGCTCCGGACCCCAGCCGGCGGGGGGCCTGGATCGCCGATGACGGCCTGGGGGTCTGGTGCGACTTCCTGCTGAAGGCGGTTCGCGAGGGCGGGCAGGTGACGGTGATCCATCGGGCGGACCGGCTGGGCGACCTTCTGGCCCTGCTGGCCCCGAAGGCCGGATCGTTCCGGATCCGCCCGATCCATCCGTTCGCCGACGCGCCCGCCAAGCGGGTGCTGCTGCGGGCGGTGAAGACCGGCAAGGCTCCCCTGGTGTTGCTACCGCCGCTGGTCCTTCGCGACCGGGGTGCCGACCGGGACCGGCCGGAGATCGAGGCCCTGTTCCGGGGGGAAGCGGCCCTGGGCTGGGACTGATCTACTCGGCGTAGAGCTTGAGACTGACGAGGCACATCTCAAGGCCGGTCAGGTCCGACCAGGGCTCGGGTGTGACGATGACGAACAGGCGGCGGGCCTCGCCCCACAGGGAGATCGTCTCCGGCAGATAGAAGTCCTCGATCTCGCAGCCTTCCGGATCCCGCCAGCATCCCTGAGGATCGGGCATCGCCCCGAACAGCGCCTCCACCCGTCCGCGAGGGTCTGCGTCGTCCTCGTCCTGCAGGTTCATGTAGGCGAGCACCGGCTTGCCCAGCGCCGCCGCAAAGCCGCACTGGAAGGCCGCGGCCGGATCACAGGACGCCCCCCGCCAGGGGCTCAGGTTGGCGATCACCGCATCGGCCGCGCGCAGGGCCGACACCGTGTCCGCATAGATCAGCCGGGCGGCGACCTCCGACCGCGCATCCTCGCTCAGACCCGCGCCGACATCGGGCAGAACCGGTGTGAAGCCGCCCGCCCGGACAAGCGCGTCCCGTCGCGCCCGGTGCGCGGCCGCCTCCGGGAACCAGGGGTCCGGCCCCGCCAGGAACACCGTCTCCACACGCTTCATGTCACCCCTGCCCCACCGCCGGGCCCGAGCAGCCGATCCAGCTGCGCCCCCGGGTCCGTCTCGTCGATCCGACCCCAGTCCCTGGCCTGATTGCGGAACCATGTCACCTGACGCTTGGCATAGCGACGGGTGTCCTGCGCCGTGGCCGCGATCGCCTCGTCGAGACCGATCTCGCCGCGGACATGGGCGGCAAACCAGCGATATCCGACCGCCTTCATCACCGGCAGTTCGGGATCGAGGTTGCGACGGTCGAGTTGCGCCACTTCCTCGCAGACCCCCTCCGCCACCATCGCCCGGACCCGCGCGTCACATCGGGCATAGAGCGCGTCCCGCGGCGGGTTCAGAACCACACCCCGCCACAGGTCGGGCGCCAGCGCGGGACGGGTATCGGTCTGCCAGTCGCTCAGGGCCCGTCCGGTCGCCACCGCCACGGCCAGGGCGCGGACGAGGCGCTGGCGATCCCGTGGCGCAATCCGCGCCTCTGCCGCCGGGTCGAGACCCCGCAGCGCGCTGCGGAAGGCGTCCTCCCCCTCGGCAAGATAGCGCGCCTGAGCGGCCGCTCGGACGGCCTCCGGCACCTCCGGTGCCTCGGCCAACCCGTGGGTGAGCGCACGGAAATAGAGGCCGGTCCCCCCGGTGACCACCGCGGGACGGCCAAGACGGCGCAACTCGCCCAGAACCGGCAGGACGGTTCGCAGCCAGCGCCCGACCGACCAGGTCTCGCCTCCGTCGGCGATGCCGTAGAGCCGGTGAGGCACCCGGGCGAGCTCTGCGGCGGACGGGCGCGCCGTCAGGATGGCGAGGTCGGCATAGAGCTGGCTGGCGTCGGCATTGACGACCTCCCCGCCGATCCGCTCTGCCAGCTGCACGGCCAGGGCCGACTTGCCGCTTGCGGTCGGGCCCGCGATCAGCCAGACCGCAGGAACCAGCCCCTTCTCAGCGGACACCATGCCAGCCGTTGTCACCCTTGCAAGCCCCTCTGCCGACGCCCTGCGCGACGCCGTGGAAGCCCTCCGCCTCCGGCTGCCCGACGTCAAGTCCGTCGATGTCCTCGGCCCCGGTGGCGTGGACCTGATCAGCGCCGCCGAACCCGAAGATCTCCGGGCCGAAACCGCCGCGGTGCTCGCCGGGCGTCCCGTCGATCACTGCCTCCAGGCTCCGGATCACCGTCGCAAGCGCCTGCTGATCGCCGACATGGACTCCACAATCATCACCTGTGAATGCCTCGACGAACTGGCGGACTATGCCGGCGTCAAGGCCGAGATCGCCGCGGTCACGGAACGGGCCATGCGCGGCGAGCTGGAGTTCGAACCCGCCCTGCGGGAACGGGTGGCCCGTCTGCGCGGCCTGTCCACCGACCTGCTCCAGCGCTGTTATGACGAGCGGGTCCGGCTGACCCCGGGCGCGGCGGTCATGGTCCGGACCATGGTTGCCCATGGGGCCCGTGCGGTGCTGGTTTCCGGCGGCTTCGAATTCTTCACCGGCCGGGTGGCCGCGGCGGCCGGATTCTCCGATCATCGGGGCAATCGGTTGCTGGAGGCCGACGGCCACCTGACCGGCGAGGTCGGTGATCCGATCCTGGGCCGTCAGGCCAAGCTCGATGCCCTGACTCGCGAGGCCGACCAGCTGGGCATCGATCTGTCCGCGACCCTCGCCATCGGTGACGGCGCGAACGACCTCGCCATGATCGAGGCCGCGGGCCTCGGCGTCGCCTATCGGGCCAAGCCCGTGGTGGCCGAGCGGGCCGCTGCCCGGATCGATCACGCGGATCTCACCGCCCTGCTGTACTTCCAGGGCTACCGCCACGACCAGTTCGCCGCCATATGACCGCCATGAGCCAGACCCCCGACCGCGCCACCGTGCTGGCGGCCCTCGACCGCATCATCGATCCCAGGACCGGCCAGGGACTGGCCGCCGCCGGGCGTGTCCAGGGACTGGTGGTCGGTCCGGACCGGGCCGGCTTCATGATCGAGGTGGCGCCGGCGGACGTGGCGACCTATGCCCCGGTCCGCGACGCGGCAGAGGCGGCGCTGCGGCGGCTGCCGGGAGTGGTCAAGGCCCAGGTCGTGCTCACCGCCGACGGACGCGCCGAGGGACAGGCAGGGCCGGAACCGGCCCCGGCACCGGGAACGGTCCGTGTGCGGCGGGGCACCCGCCTCTCGCCCGAGGCCGTGGCCCAGACCACGCCCCCCGCCGCCCGTCCGGTGGCGGACGGCAGCCAGAACCCGGCCCATGTGCGCAAGGTGATCGCCGTCTCCTCGGCCAAGGGCGGGGTCGGAAAATCCACGGTCGCCGTGAGCCTCGCCTGTGCCTTTGCCCATCTGGGCTATGCCACCGGCATCCTGGACGCCGACATCTATGGGCCGTCCATTCCCCGGATGCTGGGATCGGACGCCGAGCCGCAGACCAATGCCGCGCGCAAGCTGGTCCCCATCGAGGCCCACGGGCTGAAGGCCATGTCCATCGGCTTCATCGTCGACGAGGGCGCGCCGATGATCTGGCGCGGCCCGATGGCGAGCTCGGCGGTGAACCAGCTGATCAACGACGTGGCCTGGGGCTCGGCGGACGAGCCGCTGGATCTGTTGATCATCGACATGCCGCCGGGCACCGGGGACATCCAGCTGACCCTCGCCCAGCGGCTGGCGCTGAGCGGTGCGGTGATCGTCTCCACGCCGCAGGAAATCGCCCTGATCGACGTCCGCCGCGGGGCGGCCATGTTCGAGAAGACCGCGACCCCCATCCTCGGGGTGATCGAGAACATGGCCTACTTCCCGCACCCCGTGACGGGCGAGCCCATCGAGATCTTCGGCCGGGGCGGCGCGCGCACCACCGCCGACGCGATCGGGGCCCCGTTCCTGGGCGAAGCGCCCATCGATATCGCGCTGCGCCAGTCCTGTGACGACGGGGCCCCCCTGGTGGCGGTCGCACCCGAACATCCCACCTCGCAGCGCTTCATCGCCATGGCCGCCGCCCTTGCCGAAGCCCTGGACGGCGGTGACACCCGACCTGCGCCCCGGCTGGTGGTGGAATAATCGCCTCCGGAGCGAACTGCGTCCCGTGGCACGGGAATTCGCCCGTATTCCGCCGCCCCTCGCCGCCCCTCAGGCCCGACGGCCCCTGCGACAACCTCAAAGTTGACTCAGCCGTCACTTTGGAGGAACGTCAGGAAAACGGACTGGAGGAAGCGACATGAGTGACGGTGCGATCGATCTGGCTGCGGACGCGCGGGCCCGGGCCTATGCCCTTCCCATCGAGGACGTGAATCCCACCGAAATCGACCTCTGGCTCACCGACAGCCACTGGCCCTATTTCGAGCGCCTGCGGAAGGAAGATCCGGTCCACTATCACCCGGAGCATCACCACGAGGAAGGTGCCTTCTGGTCGGTGACCAAGTACAACGACATCATGGCCGTGGACACCAACCACGAGGCCTTCTCGTCGGAGCCGGCGATCACGATCTTCAATCCGGAGGAAGACTTCACCCTCCAGATGTTCATCGCCATGGACCCGCCCAAGCATGACATCCAGCGCAAGACGGTCAGCCCGATCGTCTCGCCGCAGAACCTGCACCTGCTCGAGCCGCTGATCCGCGGCCGCATCCAGAAGACCCTGGACGAGCTGCCCATCGGCGAGCCCTTCGACTGGGTCGATCGGGTGTCGATCGAGCTGACCACCCAGATGCTGGCCACCCTGTTCGACTTCCCCTTCGAGGAGCGCCGGCTGCTGACCTACTGGTCCGACATCGCCACGGCGGCCCCGGAATCCAAACTGTTCAAGACCGATGATCCGGACACCGAGCGCAAGATGGTGCTGTTCCAGTGCGTGGACTACTTCACCCGCCTGTGGAACGAGCGGGTCAATTCGGAGCCCAAGGGCGACCTGATCTCCATGCTGGCCCATGGGGAAGCCACCCGGAACATGGACCGGATGGAATATCTCGGGAACCTGATCCTGCTGATCGTCGGTGGCAACGACACCACCCGCAACACCATGACCGGCTCGGTCCTGGCCATGTTCAAGAACCCCGACCAGCTGGCCAAGCTGAAGGCCGATCCGTCCCTGATCCCGTCCATGGTGTCGGAGACCATCCGCTGGCAGACCCCTCTGGCCTACATGCGCCGCACGGCCACCCGGGACGTGGAACTGGGCGGCAAGACCATCAAGAAGGGCGACAAGGTCCTGATGTGGTACGTGTCCGGCAACCGGGACGAAGAGGTCATCGAGAACCCGAACGCCTACATCATCGACCGGCCCCGCCCACGCAACCACCTGTCCTTCGGCTTCGGCATCCATCGCTGCGTCGGCAACCGTCTGGCGGAGCTGCAGCTGCGGATCCTGTGGGAAGAGATCCTGGTCCGCTTCCCCGAGATCCGCGTGGTGGAAGAACCGCACCGGGTCCGCTCCTTCTTCGTGAAGGGCTATGAGTCCATGCAGGTGATCATCCCCAGCCGCCTCTAGGCGCTGGATCCACGATCTGAAGATCTGGGGCCGTGGCCGGGAAACCGGGCGCGGCCCCGTCTCGTTGGGGCATTCGCCCGCGGCGCTCAGGCCTGAGGGTGCGCCCGGCGATAGGCGGCCAGAAGCCCCTCGGCGTCCACCGCCGTGTACTTCTGGGTGGTGGACAGGCTGGCATGGCCCAGCAGCTCCTGGATGGCCCTCAGGTCGGCCCCCGCCCCCAGCAGATGGGTGGCAAAGGCGTGCCGCAGGGCATGGGGCGTGGCGCTGGACGGCAGGCCGAGCCGCCCCCGCAGGATCGCCATCTGCGCCTGCACCGCCCGGGGCCCGAGCGGCCCGCCGCGGGTCGCGCGAAACAGCGGCTCGTCCATGGGGAGGGCGAACGGGCATTCTGCCAGATAGAGGTCCACGGCCTCCCGCACGGCGGGCAGCACGGGGGCGATGCGGGTCTTTCCGCCCTTGCCGGTGATCCGCAGCCCCTCCCCCAGCGGCGCGTCCCGACGCTTGAGGGACAGGGCCTCCGAGATCCGAAGGCCGCAGCCGTACAGCAGGGTCAGAACGGCGGCGTCCCGGGCCCTTGCCCAGGCCGGCCGATCCTCGTCCGTCGCCGCCTCCGCCAGCAGATCCCGGGCACTGGCTTCACTCACCGGTCGCGGCAGGGTCGGCCGGACCCTGGGGCCGCGGACGAGGGCCAGCTCGCTGTTCTCCACCCCCAGCCGCCGGTCCAGATACCGGAAGAAGGCCCGCGCCGCGGACAGGGCATGGCTGAGGGAACGGGCGGACAGGGGGTGGTCGCCCGTGCGGCGAAAGGCCAGCCAGGCCCGGAAGTCCGCGGCCCGCAGGGCGGCACAGCCTTCGAGGGTCAGGGTCTCTCCCCGGTGCTGCTCGAGGAAGCCCACCAGATTGGCGACCACGGCCCCGTAGCTTTCCAGGGTCCGGGGCGAGGCGCGGCGCTCGTGCGCCAGATAGGCCAGCCAGTCGATCTGGGCGGCCCGCGCCGTCGCCGGCCGCGGGGACAGGTCTACAGGATCGGCCATCGGGCGGCAGTCCGTTCCACCACGCGGGCCAGGAACGAGACCAGCTCCGGACCCATGTCCGGAGTGAAGCCCTCGGGATCGGCGGACCCGAAGGCCAGTACGCCCTGGAGCTCGGGACTTCCCAGGCTCAGACGGACCAGGGCGCAGCTCTGCACCGCCTGTTCACCGGGATCGAACAGCTCCCTCGCGGAAGGGCACGGTCCCATGCGGGTCTGCCGGTCCGGTCCCATCATCAGGTCAAGGACGCCGGACGGCAGCGGCTTCCAGCCCGCCGGCGCGGCACCCTGGGTGTCCGGCATTTCCACCGCGATCAATCCACCGACCAGACCGAACCGCTCCTGCGCTGCCTGGTCCACCCGGCGGGCGAGGTCCGTGTTCGAGCGGGCCTCCAGCAGATCGATGATCAGGTCGTGGGTCTGGGCCTGGGCATCGAAATTGGCCTTGGCCAGGGCCTCGATCTCCTGCCGGGCGGTCAGCTCCCGGGCGTGGGCGGCCTCCAGCCGGGCGAGCGCTGCGGGCAGGAACTCGACCACATTCGGGGCGGTGTACTTCAGCCGCAGTTCGTCGAGCAGATCAGGGTCGTCGCGCAGATAGTCCGGATGCGCGAGCAGCCAGGCACGGACCTTCACCCAGTCCTGGGCCAGGATGTCATGGCCTGGCTGTGCCGCGCCGACCTTGCCTGCTCCGCTGCTCACGTGCCTGTCCCCGTCTGCTGACACCGACTGCTTCCAACGGGCCCTCGCAGATGCCGGGCCGAGCGAATCAGCCCGTGCACGTCACGGTTCCCTACAGAATCGATTGCCCGGTCTTGGCCCAGTCTGCAAGGAATGCGTCGAGGCCGCGGTCGGTGAGCGGGTGCTTGATCAGTTCCCGGAACACATTCGGCGGCAGGGTGGCGCAGTCGGCACCGAACAGGGCGGCTTCCTTCACGTGACCCGCCGTGCGGATCGAGGCGGCCAGGATCTCGGTATCGAACTCGTAATTGTCGTAGATGGCCCGGATTTCCTGGATCAGGTCCATGCCGTCGGCCCCGTGATCGTCCAGCCGCCCGATGAAGGGGGAGATGAAGGTCGCCCCCGCCTTGGCCGCGAGCATGGCCTGGGTGGCGGAGAAGCACAGGGTCACATTGGTCATGATGCCGTTGGCGGCAAAGGTCTGGACGGCCTTCAGGCCTTCGAAGGTCAGCGGCACCTTCACCACCACATTGGTGGCGATGGCGGCGAGCTTTTCGCCTTCCTTGAGGATCGTGGCCGTGTCGGTGGCGGCCACCTCGGCACTCACCGGCCCGTCCACCAGGTCGCAGATCTCCTTGATCACCTCGAGCATCGGACGACCGGACTTGGCGATCAGGGTCGGATTGGTGGTGACGCCGTCCACCAGACCGGTATCTGCGAGCTCCGCCAGAACGGCCGTGTCGGTGGTATCGAGGAAAAGCTGCATCGGGGCGCTCCGGAATCGGGTGAGGACGCCTCTCTAGCAAACTTTCCGCCGGAGAGCCCGCCTTAAGGGACATGCGCTCCCGGCAGCTTCGCCAGCCAGTCAAGGATCCGGGTCTGCAGGGCGATGCGGTGATCGTCCCAGCTGTGATCCGTATCGGCATAGCCGGTGTCCAGGGTCGTGTCGCCCGCCGCCGTCAGCATCCGGATCAGGCCCTCCGAATGGCTCCTCACGAAGTCGTTGCTGTAGAGCACCAGCAGGCGACGCCTTGCCAGGGCCGGCACGACGGCCGGGAACCCGAACTCTGTGGCATGGGCGGCGGCCTCTGCCGCCATGTCTTCGGACGAGCTGGTCAGCGTCTCGTGCATGTCGGCGATGGCAGCCACGGCCTTGTCCCGGGACATCTTCGCCGCCACCCCCAGCATGCCCATGTCCCCGGCGGAGATCATCACCCCCCCGAGCAGGCCCGGGTCCGCGGCTAGGGTATGCG
>DAINBM010000078.1:0-8523 GCA_036732965.1 Caulobacteraceae bacterium
TCATGGGCATGTTCGGCATCATGATCGCCTCGGTGGTGAACCTGTTCATGCACTCCGGCATGATCAGCTTCATCGTCTCCATCCTCGGAGTGCTTATCTTCGCGGGCCTGACCGCCTACGACACCCAGCGCCTGAAGCTGACCTACTATCATCTGGGCGGGGACCAGGCGGCCATGGGCGTGGCCACCAGCTATGGTGCGCTCAGCCTCTATCTGGACTTCATCAACCTGTTCCAGTTCCTGATGTCGATCCTGGGCGGCAACCGCCGCTAGGGGTCTTCCGGGATCGAAGATCGGGGGCCGGGGACGAGAGTTTCCGGCCCTTTTTCGTTGTCGCGGGCCGGTCTATAGCCAGGATCCGTCCCCTTGCTGTCAGAGAGCCCGCCATGACCCTCCGCCCCCGCCGCAGCGTCCTCTACATGCCGGCCTCCAACCAGAAGGCCATCGACAAGGCCCGGACCCTGCCCTGCGATGCGGTGATTCTGGACCTGGAGGATGCCGTCGCCCCCGATGCCAAGGACCTGGCCCGGGCGCAGGCCGTGGCCGCCGTCCAGGCGGGGGGCTTCGGCCGGCGGGAGGTGATCCTGCGGGTCAACGGCCTCGACACGCCCTGGGGGGCCGCGGACCTGGCCGCCGCCGCCGCCGCCGGGCCGGACGCGGTCCTGGTGCCCAAGATCAACACCGGCGGCGATGTGGCCCGCTACAACACCCACATCGACCAGGCTCCGGCCCATACCCGCCTGTGGGCCATGATCGAGACCGGCCGGGTGCTGTTCCATCTCGAAGGCGTGGCCCAGGCCGCCCAGACTTCGCGTCTGGCCTGCTGGGTGATGGGCACCAACGACCTGGTGAAGGAGACCGGTGCCCGCCTCACTACCACCCGGGAGGCCCTGTGGGCGCCCCTGTCCCTCAGCGTCGCTGCGGCCCGGGCCTATGGGCTGGCCATCCTCGACGGGGTGTTCAACGGGCTGGAGGATCCGGAAGGCCTCGAGGCCCAGTGCCGCCAGGGGCTGGAGTTCGGCTTTGACGGCAAGACCCTGATCCACCCCAATCAGGTGGAGATCGCCAACCGCGTGTTCGCCCCCACCGCCGACGAGGTGGCCTTCGCCCGGGCCGTGATCACGGCCTTTGCCCAGCCGGAGAACGCCGACAAGGGGGCCATCCGGGTGGAGGGCAAGATGGCCGAGCGGCTGCACCTGGCCCAGGCGGAGAAGACCGTCGCCGTGGCCGAGGCCATCGCCGCGGGGTGAGACCGGTGGGCCTGGTTCGAGACGCGGGTTCCCCGCTCCTCACCATGACGAAGGTTATTGAGGTTTCCCACCCCCTGTCATCCTGAGGAGGGCGAAGCCCGTCTCGAAGGACGCAGGGACCGCCTCAGTCCAGGCTCGCATAGGCGGCGTTGGACCAGCGCTTGTGCACCCAGAACCATTCCAGGGGATGCGCACGGACCTCCGCCTCGATGAAGGCATTGACCTTCGCCACCCCGGCTTCCAGGTCGGCCTCCCGGGATCCGGTCTTTTCCAGTGCGATGGGGGGATGCACGATCACCCGGAACCGGGCCTTCGGCAGCCGTTCCACGGACATGGGCTGCAGCACCGTGCCGAAGCGCAGGGCCAGCCGGCTTGGACCCGCCGCGGTATGGGCCACATGGCCCATGAAGGGCGCGGCCACGCCGCCGTTGAACTTCTGGTCGTTCATCAGGGCCACGGACTCGCCCCGCTGCATCGCGGCCAGCAGCTCCCGGCTGCCATCCGAGCCTTTGGGGGCGAACAGCTTCACCCCATAGCGGGCCCGGGCCTCGCGGATCAGCTTGTCCACATGGACATTGTTCGCCGCCCGATAGGTCATCTGGCAGGTGATCCCGGCGTCGACAATGGCGCATGGCATCACCTCCCAGTTGGAGAAGTGGCCGGAGATGAACACCACGGGCTTGCCGGATCGACGGATCTCCTCCAGCCGCTCGGCACCCACCACCTGCACCCGGCCGCGATGGGGCTGGAGCTCCTCCATGAAGGGCAGCTCGAAGGTGGAGCGGCCCAGATTGTCCCACTGGGCCCGGGCCAGGGCCTCCCGCTCCGCCTCGGGCATGTCGGGAAAGGCGAGCCGCAGGTTGCGCTGGACGACCCGGTGCGAGCCGGTGAGGGGGCCCAGCCGCATTGCCAGCCAGCCGCCGAGCGCCGAGGCGGTCTCGATGTCCATCAGGCGCAGGAGGGCGAACACCCCGACATAGGCCGCGGCTTCGAGACGCCAGAGGAGATCCTGTGCGAGGGAGGGCCGTTGGGCGGACATGGGCGTGGTTTAGGCACCCTTGGGTCCCTATGCAAGGACCGGCACCCCGCCTGCGGCGCTTGTCAGCCGAGGGTGTTTCAGCCGATGGTGGCCCCGCCGTCGATCACCAGGGCCTGTCCGGTCATGAAGGCCGAGGCCTTGGACGCCAGATAGACCGCGGCCCCGGCGATCTCGTCCGGCTCCCCGATCCGGCGCAGCGGCGAGCCGGAGGTGGCGCGCTTCAGCGTCTCCGGATTTTCCCACAGCGCCCGGGCGAAGTCGGTACGCACCAGGCCAGGCGCGATGCAGTTCACCCGCACCCCGTGCGGACCCAGTTCCACGGCGAGGTTGCGGGCCAGCTGGAAGTCGGCGGCCTTGGAGACATTGTAGGCCCCGATGACCGGCGAGCCCCGCAGGCCGCCGATGGACGACACGATGATCACCGAGCCGGACCTGCGCTCCACCATCTGCGGCACGGCCATCTGGATCAGCCAGTGGTTGGCGATCACGTTGTTGGCCAGGATCTTCGTGAACTGATCGTCGGAAATCCCCGACATGGGCCCGTAATAGGGGTTGGAGGCGGCATTGCAGACCACCGTCGTCACCTGACCGAAGGCGGCCATGGTGGCGTCGTACAGGGCCTGCAGCTCGTCCTTGGAGGAGATGTTGGCGGGGACGGCAATGGCGGTCCCGGCCCCGTGCCGGGCATTGATCTCGGCGGCGACCTCCTCGCAGGGGGCGGCCTTGCGGGAGGAGATCACAACCTTCGCCCCGGCTTCTGCCATGCGTTCGGCAATGGCCTTGCCGATGCCCCGGGACGAGCCGGTGATGATGGCCACCTGGCCGGTCAGGTCGAAGAGGGTCGAGGTCATGGGTCGTCTCCCGGATGTCCTGGCGTCTCGCGCGCCGTCTCCGGTCAATGACCCGCGAGGCGGGCGGCGGTCAAGTCCGCGTGCGGGCCGGGACAGGCACCGGTCGCCCGGGGGCCGCGGGGTGACGGGACGGGCCGTGCTGCCAGATTCCGGGGTGACCCGTGCCTGTGAAGGTCGCGGACAGGCGTGGGGTCTCCTGTGCGCCCACCACCAGGGTGGCGTCCGGGCGACAGACGGCCTCGAGGGACGCCAGCACCCGGGCCTCGGCCTCGGGCGTCAGGCTGCCCAGCACATTGCGGCACAGGACCAGATCGAAGGTTCCCAGCGGGGTCAGGTCATCCAGCAGGTTCTGCTCCACCCACGCGATCATCTGCCGCAGCTCGGCATGGACCCGCCAGTTCTCGTCGATCTTGTCGAAATGGGCCAGAAGCCGCCGGATGGGCAGGCCGCGCTGAACCTCGAAATGGGTGTAGAGGCCGGTGCGGGCCTTCTCCAGGGGCAGGCTGCCGAAGTCCACGGCCACGATCTCGATCCCGGCGGGGACCGCCAGGTCGGTGGCCAGCATGGCGATGGAATAGGCTTCCTGGCCCGTGGCACAGCCGGCGACCAGGACCCGCACGGGGCTGTGCCCCCGGCGGGCGGCCAGGGACGGCAGGACGGCCTCGCCGATCCGGGTGAACACGGCGCGGTCGCGGAAGAAGCTCGTATCCTGCATCAGGGTGGCTTCCACCACCTGCCGGGTGAGGACCGGATCGGGGTGCTGGCGCAGCTGGTCCAGCAGGGCCGGCACGCCGGGCACCTTTTCCCGCCGGGCCACCGGTCCCAGCCGGGTCTCGATGAAGAAGGCCTTGTCCGCGCGAAGCACCACGCCGGTGTGGTGTCGGACCAGATCTGCCACGAAGGCCAGCTCGGCGGGGGTCATATCAGGCCCACGGCCTCGAACTTGGAGGCGATGATGTCACCGTCGAAGGGCTTCATGATGTATTCCGCCGCCCCGTGATCGATGGCGAGCCGGATGCGGTCGGGCCGGGATTCCGCCGAGCAGAACACCACCACCGGTCGGGTGCCGTCGGGTTCCGCCCGCAGCCGCCGCAGGAACTCCATCCCGTCCATCACCGGCATGGACCAGTCCAGCAGGATCGCATCGGGCATGGCCGCGCGGCAATAGGTCAGGGCCTCGAGACCGTCCCCGGCCTCGATCCCCTCGAAATCCAGCTGTTCGACGATGCGGATCGCGACCTTGCGCATGACGCGACTGTCGTCGACCACCAGGCAGGTCCTCACGCGATTCATGCCACCTCGCCCGGTCCCGCTCAGGCGGCCGCGCGGGCGGCGCGGCGGACGGGCCGGGCCGACACGATGCGGAGCTGCGGTCGGACGGAGGGAGGCACCACCCGGCCGGCCAGAAGGACGAGGCGCTGGCCCTGGCCATCGGCCAGGGTCTCCACGGCGATGGAGCCACCCAGTTCGGCGGCGGCGGTTTCCAGGGCGGTGAACTCGCCGGCCGTGTCGATGACCATGGAGTCGGTGGTCTCGTCCTCCAGGGCGCGCATCAGGGCGTCGGCCAGGCTGAAGGCCGGCTGGACATGGATGCTGGCCGGCAGGTCGACGCACAGGCTGACGGCCCCGCAGGCCTCCCGGGCCACGAGGGTCACGGCCACGGTGGGGTCGGTGGCGCGTTCCAGGATGAATTCGGCCATCAGCATGGCGGCTCCGCGCCATTGATCCAGCTGGTCGGCACAGGCCTCGACCTCGCCGGCCTCCACGGTGAGGGCAAAGTCCCGGCCCGTGCGGGCGGCCAGCGCCCGGGTGAGCAGGGCGAGCCCGCTGAAGGCATTGGCGAGGGGCGCGCGCGCGCGGGGGGTGCGCAGGGCGGCCCGGTCGAGGTCGGCCTCCACGGCACCGGCGTGGGCCGGGTCCGGGTCAGCCAGGGCCTCGGCCACCAGGCGCAGGGTATGGGTTGTGAGCGCGGCACCGGCATCGTGCCGGGCAGCGGTCAGGCCCGCGGCGGCCGCGGTCGTGGCGCGGGGGTCGCCGGCCGCCACCATCCGGTCCAGGGCCATGGCCAGCGGAGCGACGGCCTCGGGGGTTCGGGCCAGGCTCAGGGTCGCCAGCGCTCCGGCGGCACGGGCATGGGCCAGCGCGGCGTCAAGCGCGACGGTGACCCCGTCCGGTTCGGAATTCGGCTCTCGCATCTGACCCATGCCTCCCATGACGACTCAGTATCGCGGCGGTCAGGTTAAGGGTCCGTAGCATTTCAACCGGGGCCCGGCGTTTTCGCCGGTATCCCGCCTGTCTCAGCCGTGGGGATGGGTCCTGCGGCGGACGGTGTTCAGCATTTCGACGAAGAGGGAAAAGCCCATGGCGAAATAGACATACCCCCGGGGCACGTGGAAGCCGGTGCCCTCCGCGATCAGGGCCATGCCGATCAGCAGGATGAAGCTCAGCGCCAGCACCTTGGCAGACGGGCGCCGCTCGATGAAGCGGGCCACCGGGGCGGCGGCGACCATCATCAGCAGGGTCGCCACGATCACCGCCCCCACCATGACCGGGATCTGCCCGGACATCCCGACTGCGGTGATCACGCTGTCGAGGGAGAAGACGATGTTGATCACGCCGATCTCCAGCACCACGGTCCAGAACCGCGCCTGCCGCCCGTCCGCGGTGGTCCTGGGCCGGACATGCCGGCGAGCGGGCTCCAGCTCTTCGTGGATCTCGGTGGAGGCCTTGTAGAGCAGGAACACCCCACCCCCGGCCAGCACCGCATCCTTGAGGCTGAACGGGCCGTTGGGCAGATCGAACAGGACCGTGTCGAGCCGGGTGATCCAGACGATCCCCAGCAGCATCAGCACCCGCAGGCCCATGGCCAGCCACAGGCCGAGCAGGCGTCCCCGGCCCCGGTCCCCGGGCGGCAGGGTGTCGGCGGCCAGCGCCACGAACACGATGTTGTCCACCCCCAGCACCACCTCGAGGAAGGTGAGGGCCAGGAAGGACACGAGGGTGTCGAGGGTCATCAGGGACGACAGGTCGGGCACGGGAGGCTCCGGTGGGGGCCGCTGGAGGCTGCGGCGGGGGTCAGAGGAAGCTGTATGGATCAACGTCGAGGGTCAACCGCAGGGAGGCGGGGATCTTCACCCGCGCCCGCCAGGCGTTCAGATAGCCCTGCAGGTCGATGGTGCGGTCGGCCCGCACCAGGAAGCGCTTGCGCCGGCGGCCGCGGATCAGGGCCTGGGGGGCGTCGGCGGGGCCATAGACCTCCACCCCGTCAGCCTGGGGCGCGGCGGCGGCGAGGGCCCGGACAAAGCTCTCCAGCGCCGCCGCGTCCTCCCCCGAGGCGATCAGGGCCGCGAGCCGGCCGAACGGGGGCAGGCCGCTCAGGCGCCTCTGGTCCAGCTCCGCCGCGGTGAAGGCGTCCCGGTCCTGGTCCCGCAGGGCCTGCATCACCGCGTGGTCGGGGGCGTAGGTCTGCACCAGGGCCCGGCCCGGTCGGTCCGCCCGTCCGGCGCGACCGGCGGCCTGGGCCAGCAGTTGGAAGGTCCGTTCCGCCGCCCGCAGGTCCCCGCCCCGCAGGCCCAGGTCGGCGTCCACCACCCCCACCAGGGTCAGGTTGGGGAAGTTGTGTCCCTTGGCGGCGGCCTGGGTGGCGACCATGATGTCGATCTCGCCGGCCGCCATGCGGTCCACCAGGGCCCGGGCCTGGTCCGGATCCGGCGTGGTGTCGGAGGAGAAGACGGCGATCCGGGCCTCGGGGAACAGGCCTTTCGCCTCCTCCTCCAGCCGCTCCACCCCCGGTCCCACGGGGACGAGGCTGTCCTTGGCATTGCAGTGGGGGCAACGCTCGGGCCTCGGCATGGAAAAGCCGGTCAGGTGGCAGACCAGCCGGTTGGAATAGCGGTGCTCCACCAGCCAGCTGTCGGTGTCCGGCGCGGTCAGCTTCTCGCCGCAGGCCCGGCACAGGACCAGAGGCGCATAGCCCCGGCGGTTGAGGAACAGCAGGGTCTGCTCCCCCCGGGCAAAGGTGTCGGCTATGGCCGTGACCAGGGGGCGGGACAGCCAGCGGCCGCTCTCCGGCGGATCGGCCCTCAGGTCGATCAGGGTGATGTCCGGCAGGGTGGCGGCCCCGTGCCGCTGGGCAAGCCTCAGCCAGCGATAGCGGCCGGTCTCGGCGTTCCAGAGGCTCTCCAGCGACGGGGTGGCCGAGGCCAGCACCACCAGCGCGCCTTCCAGCTTGGCCCGGGCCACGGCCATGTCCCGGGCCTGATAGATGAAGCCGTCCTCCTGCTTGTAGGAGCCGTCATGCTCCTCGTCGACGACGATCAGGGCCAGTTTGCGATAGGGCAGGAACAGGGCCGAGCGGGCCCCCACCACGATGCGGCAGTCCCCCGCCGCCACCGCCTCCCACAGCTGGCGCCGGGCGGGACCGGCAACGCCCGAGTGCCACTCCCCGGGGGGGCTGCGGAAGCGGGCCTCCACGCGCTTCAGCACGGCCTGGGTCAGGGCGATCTCGGGCAGCAGGATCAGCACCTGGGCGTCGGGGTCCCGGGCCAGGGCCGCAGCGGCGGCCTCCAGATAGACCTCGGTCTTGCCCGAGCCCGTGACCCCGTCCAGCAGGGCGGCCTGGAAACCCTGTCCGACAAGGGATTTCAGCACGTCGGCGGAGGCCGACTGGCTGGGATTGAGCACATGGGCCGGATTGGCCGACGGGTCGGGCACGCCGAACGGCAGGGGCGCGGGCTGCTCCACCACGCAGAGCGCGCCATCGTCCACCAGCCCCTTCACGACGCCTGCGGACACCTCTGCCCGGCGGGCCAGCTCGGCGGCGGGCAGGGGCTGTGCGGCGGCCTCCAGCACGCGCTGGCGGGCAGGGGTCATCCGCGCCGGCGCCTGACCCGAGGCCACGACGCAGCGGATGGGCCGGGGGCGGGGATGGCGCAGGCCCCGCAGCGCCATGGCCAGGGCCTCCCCCGGCGGCTGGCAGGCATAGCGGGAGGCCCACTGGATGAAGGCCAGGGTACCGGCGGGCAGGGGCGGGGCGTCCAGAGCCTCGATCAGGGGTTTCAGGGGGCGGTTGTAGCCGGTGGCGTCGCGCACCTCGAGGACCACGCCGCGGATCTGGCGGGGGCCCAGCGGGGCCACCACCTGGTCCCCCGGTGCCAGGGCGGGCCAGCCCTCGGGCACGGCATAGTCGAAGGCCTCCGGCAGCGGCAGAGGCAGCAGAATCTGGGCGCGCAGGGGCATCCGGCGACCTTAGGTCCCGTGGGCGGGAAAGCGAAGGGGCTTTGCCGGTGGGGCGGGGATCAGAGGTCCAGCACGAGGCGCTGGGGATCCTCGATATGGTCCTTCACCGAGACGAGGAAGGTCACCGCCTCCTTGCCGTCGATCAC
>DAINBM010000079.1:0-8515 GCA_036732965.1 Caulobacteraceae bacterium
CGCGTCGTGATCGAGGCGGATGACGTGTCCGGCGTGGACGCCGCCTTTGCGCCGCTGCAGGCGCTGGCCGATGCCACGATCTTCGCCCGCGACCTGGTGTCGGAGCCCGCCAACATCCTCTATCCGGCGGAATTCGCCGCCCGGGTGAAGGCGCTGGAGCCCATGGGGCTGACCGTCGAGGTGCTGGGCGAGGCGGAGATGACCCGGCTCGGCATGGGCTCCCTCCTCGGGGTCGGCCAGGGCAGCCGTCGCGAGAGCCAGCTGGTGGTCATCCAGTGGAAGGGGGCCGCCGATCCCGATGCCCAGCCCGTGGCCTTTGTCGGCAAGGGCGTGACCTTCGACACCGGCGGCATCTCCCTGAAGCCGGCGGACGGCATGGAGGACATGAAGTGGGACATGGGCGGTGCCGCGGCCGTGTCCGGTCTCATGCACGCGCTGGCGGGCCGCAAGGCCCGGGTCAATGCCGTGGGGATCCTGGGCCTCGTGGAGAACATGCCCGACGGCAACGCCCAGCGTCCCGGCGACATCGTCACCTCCATGTCCGGCCAGACCATCGAGGTGATCAACACCGACGCGGAAGGCCGCCTCGTGCTGGCCGACGCCCTCTGGTACTGCCAGGACCGCTTCAAGCCGAAGTTCATGATCGATCTGGCGACGCTGACCGGGGCCATCATCATCGCGCTGGGCAACGACTATGCGGGTCTGTTCAGCAACAATGACGACCTCGCCGACAAGCTGCTGGCGGCCTCGCAGGCGACAGGGGAGCCCCTGTGGCGCCTGCCGATCCCGCCGGCCTATGAAAAGCAGATCGACAGCATGGCGGCGGACATGAAGAACGTCGGCGGCCGTCCGGCGGGCTCGATCACCGCGGCCCTGTTCCTGCAGCGCTTCGTCAACAAGCTGCCCTGGGCGCATCTGGACATCGCCTCCACCGCCTGGAAGAAGCCGTCCGCCGTGCCGACCATCCCGGACGGGGCGACGGGCTATGGCGTGCGCCTGCTGAACCAGCTCGTCGCCGACCACTACGAGGGCTGAGGCTGTGGCTGAGGGCGGCTGCGAGGTCTGGTTCTACCATCTCGAGCGGACCGCCCTCGACCAGGCCCTGCCGGATCTGCTGGAGAAGACCCTCGCCAAGGGCTGGCGGGCCGTCGTGCGCGCCACCACGGTCGAGCGGCTGGCGCGGCTCGACAGCCTGCTGTGGACCTACAAGGACGACTCATTCCTGGCCCACGGCCTGGCCGACGAGCCGGAGGCATCCCGCCAGCCGATCCTGCTGACCACGGCAGACGACAACCTGAACCGGGCCGACGCCCTGTTCCTGGTGGACGGTGCGGAAGAGCAACGCTTCCAGGGCTATCGTCGGTGCATCGACCTGTTCGACGGCCGGGACGAGGCGGCGGTGGCGGCGGCGCGGCAGCGCTGGAAGCTGGCCCGCAGCCTCGGTCTGCCGGTGACCTACTGGAAGCAGGGGGAGCGGGGCTGGGAGAAGCAGGGCTAGGACGTCGGCCTCAGCCTTCTGCCAGAGCGCGAACCTCCTCATAGGCCTCGGCAGCGGTCATCCACTCGGTCTCGGCCTTGTCCAGCCGGTCCTGGGCCCGGGTCCGCCGGTCCACCAGGGTCTTGGCCCCCATGGGGTCCTTGGCATAGAGGCCGGGTTCCGCCAGCCGCCGATCGAGGTCCGCCACCTCCGCCGTGCAGCGGGCCAGGGTCTGCTCCGCGGCCTCCAGCTTGCGCTTCAGGGGGCTGAGCTTCGCCGCCGCCGACTTCGGCGAAGGGGGCGCGGTGGCGGCCGGGGTGGCCTTCACCTCGTCCTTGATCTGGGTGGGCGCGCGGGCGGCGACCCGGGCCCGGTCCAGCACGAACTTGGCATAGTCGTCCATGTCGCCGTCAAAGGGCTTCACCGAGCCATCCGCCGCCAGCCACAGGCGGTCGGCCACCAGTTCCATCAATGACCGGTCGTGGGTGATCAGGATGACCGCGCCGGAATAGTCGTTGAGGGCATCCAGCAGGGCCCGGCGGCTGTCGATGTCCAGGTGGTTGGTCGGCTCGTCGAGGATCAGCAGGTGCGGCGCGGCCATGGCCACCAGATTGAGGAGGAGGCGCGCCCGCTCCCCGCCGGACAGGTTGGCGACCGTGGTCTCCTGCTTGTCGAAGCCGAGGCCGAACTGGGCGAGACGGGAGCGACGCTGGTGATCGGCGCTGTCCGGAAGGGCCCGGCGGATGATCTCCAGGGGCGTGTCGGTGGGGTCCATGGCCTCGATCTGGTGCTGGTGGAACCAGCCCACCGACATCCGCCGGTCCCGGTGCACATGACCGTGCATGATCGGCAGGGCGCCTGCGATCATCTTGGCGAAGGTGGACTTGCCCGCACCATTGACGCCCAGCAGGCCGATCCGGTCATCGATGTCCAGGCGCAGGTTCAGCTTGCGCAGGATCGCCTTGCCGTCATAGCCGACGGTGGCGTCCTCCAGCCGCACCAGGGGCGGGGCCAGGGGCCGGGGCGGGGAGGGCAGCACGAAGGGGGCGATCCGCTCCTCCACCGTCAGGGACACCGGCTCCAGCTTGGCCAGCCGCTTCAGGCGGGACTGGGCCTGGGTGGCCTTGGAGGCCTTGGCCCGGAAGCGGTCGACGAAGGACTGCAGGTGGGCGCGCTCGGCCTCCTGCTTGACCTTGGCGGACTGCAGCAGGCGGGACTTCTCCGCCCGGGCCTTCTCGAAGGCGTCATAGCCGCCGGTATAGAGCTCCAGTTTCTGCTCGCTGAGGTGCAGGATGAAGTCGACGGAGTTGTTCAGCAGTTCCCGGTCGTGACTGATGATGATGGCCGTGTGCGGGTATTTCTTCAGCCGCGCCTCGAGCCACAACGCCCCTTCCAGGTCGAGATAGTTGGTCGGTTCGTCCAGCAGCAGCAGGTCCGGCTCCGCGAACAGGGCCGCCGCCAGGGCCACCCGCATCCGCCAGCCGCCGGAGAACTCGGCCATGGCCCGGGCGAGGTCGGCGGTGGAGAAGCCCAGACCGGCCAGGATTTCCGCGGCCCGGGACGGGGCCCGGTCCGCATCGATCTCGATGAGGCGGTTGTAGATCTCCCCCAGCCGCTCCGGTGGCGCGGTGTCCAGTTCGGCCGTCAGGGTCGCGCGCTCGATGTCGGCGGCCAGGATGGTGTCCAGCAGGGACACGTCCGTCGCCGGATGCTCCTGGTCCACCGAGGCCATGCGGGCGTTCCGGGGCAGGCTGATGTCCCCGCCACCGGGGGTCAGCTCCCCCTTGATCAGCTTGAAAAGGGTGGACTTGCCCGCGCCGTTGCGGCCGACCAGCCCGATCTTGGCCCCCGGCGGCGGGCTGGCATTGGCCTCGTTGAAGAACCGGCGGCCCCAGGCGTCGAATGTGAGGTCTTTGATCTGCAGCATGGGCCCGGGAATACAGGAGAAATGGGAAGCGCGCTTGGCCTTTGGCGAAGCCGCCGCTATAAGCCCGCGACCTCCTCCAAACGCAAGACATTCAACGAAGGCCTCCCATGACCCAACGGACATTCTCGATCCTCAAGCCGGACGCTACCGCCCGCAACCTGACCGGCCAGATCAACGCCGTCATCGAAGCCGCCGGCCTGCGCATCGTGGCCCAGCGCCGCATCCGCATGACCCGCGCCCAGGCCGAAACCTTCTACGGCGTGCACAAGGAGCGCCCGTTCTTCGGCGAGCTGGTGGACACCATGACCTCGGCCCCTGTCGTCGTGCAGGTGCTGGAAGGCGAGAACGCGGTGCCGCGCTATCGCGAAGTGATGGGTGCCACCAATCCGGAAAACGCCGCCGAAGGCACCATCCGCAAGCTGTTCGCCCTGAACGTGGGTGAGAACTCGGTGCACGGGTCGGACTCCGACGAGAACGCCGCCATCGAGATCGCGCAGTTCTTCACGGCCGAAGACATCGTCGGCTGATACCGCTCTATCCGGCGGCGCGGTTTGCCGCGCCGCCACCTTAGACGTTTCGTCATGAATGCGGCATAGGCTTTGCCAGAACAGGCATCGCGACGAGGGGCGCCCATGACAGTCCAGAGCACGATCGGGGCGTTCCTCCTGATCGGGGCGGTCACCCTTGTGCCGGCCCGGGCCCTTGCGGGCGTGGACGATGATGTGACGCCGATTTCCCGGCCCTATGAGCGTCCGCGTCTGGCGGCCGAGCTTCCCGTGGACGGGCTGGTGCTGGATGTGGGCATCGGGGGCGCGGCCCATCCCAAGCAGGTCGGTGTGAAGACCCTGGTCGTCGATCCCGTGCCGGTACTCGAAGCCCAGTGGGGCACCGATTTCCACGCGAGCCTTGCAGATGGCGTGACCTTCACCCCCGTCTATTTCGGCCCCGTCGCCGTCGGCGGCGTGCTGGAGCTGAAACAGACCGCCTCCAATGCCCGGCTCGCCCGAGGCCTGCGCAATGCGGATACTGCCGAAGCGGGGGGGCTCGTGCGCTATTTCTCCCCCATCGGAGATTTCGAGGGCCGCTATCGTGTCGGACTGGACGGGGATTCGACCCATTCCGCCGACCTGACCTATGATGTGGGCGTCACGCCGACCCGGCGGCTGACGGCCCTGTTCGAGCTCCGCGCCAGCTGGTCCAGTCAGGCCTTCGCGATCCCCCAGCGCCGCAGCCGGTTGAACCGCTACGGTCGCCCGCTGGATACGTCTTCGGACTCCTATTCGGTCGGGGCGCAGGCGGTGCTGGACTACCAGCTCAGCAGGAACTGGCGTCTGATTGCCATCGCGTCGAAGGACGAGATTGTCGACGCCGGGAAGCAGGTGCTGCAGCTGCAGACCCGCAGCGTGCCGATCGTCTCCATCGTGTTGACCCGTCGCCTTCGCCTCTTCTAGGGCAATGGGGTCAGGTCGGGTGCCACCCATTGGTGGCGGGCGGTCGCGCTGAAGAGGGTTGCGTCCCGCCAGTGGCGCAGCAGCCAGCCCTTGTCTGCAAGGCCCGCATCGAGCACCGCATTGACCTGGTCATGCAGCGCGTCTGTGTCCGGCAGGGTGGCAAGGACCGCCCGAATTGCCCGCAAAGAGGCCTGGGTGATGGTCTCATGGTACCCGCCGGTGTCGGTGTTCTCCACGCCGGTGGACCGATTGTAGGCACGGATGATCTCGGGCAGGTCACGCTCGGCCGCCCCCTCCGGCCGGCACCGCAGAAGATAGACGGCAGCGGCGATATGGGCCGCATGGGTCCATTCCGGCTTCGGCAGGGTGCGGTCCAGAAGGCCCTCACCGATCCGGACGACCTCCGCCTCGGTCTCGAAGCGTTGCTGCTTCACGGCGCCAGGGAACGGGCCAGATCGGCCAGGCACTGGGGGTAGAGCCTGTGTTCCTCCACCAGCACGCGGGCGGCCAGGCTGTCGGCGGTGTCCCCGGGAAGGATCGGGACCCGGGCCTGTCCCAGGATCGGGCCCTCATCCACCCCCTCGGTCACCAGATGGACCGTGCAGCCTCCGTGGCTGTCCCCGGCGGCGATCGCGCGCTCATGGGTGTGAAGGCCGGGATAGAGGGGCAGGAGGCTTGGGTGGATGTTGACCATCCGCCCCGCCCAGGCGCGCACCAGGAACGGCGTCAGCACCCGCATGTAGCCGGCCAGGGCGATCACCTCGATGCCCGCGGTACGCAGACGGATGTCGAGGGCGCGCTCGTGCGCCTCCCGGTCCTTCCCGAAGGGGGGGTGCGGGATCGCCTCTGCCGGGATGCCGGCCCGGGCAGCGGTCTCCAGCCCCGGCGCGTCCGCGCGATTCGCCAGCACCAGCGCGATCTCCGCCGGGTAGGTCGGGTCCGCGGCGGCATGGATCAACGCCTCCATGTTCGAGCCGCGGCCCGAGATCAGCACCGCTGTCCGCACACGGCTCATGCCGCGGCCAGCTGACCGATGACAAAGGCATCCTCACCGGCATTGAGCAGGGCGGCCAGAACCGCCGGGGCCTGGCCTGCGTCCACCACCAGCATCAGGCCGATCCCGCAGTTGAAGGTCCGGCGCATCTCGTGATCGGCCACATCGCCGGTGGCCTGCAGCCACTGGAACACCGACGGCAGCGGCCAGGCGTTCCAGTCGAAACGGGCCGCCAGTCCGTCACGAATCACCCGGGGGGGATTTTCGATCAGCCCACCACCGGTGATGTGAGCCACAGCCTTCACCAGACCCGCCTTGAGCAGGGGCAGGACCGGCTTCACATAGATCCGGGTCGGGACCATCAGGGCCTCGGCCAGGGTCTTGCCCGGGGCGAAGGGGGCCTCTGCCGACCAGTCGAGGCCGGACCGCTCCACGATCTTGCGGATCAGGGAATAGCCATTGGAATGTGGGCCGGACGAGGCAAGGCCGATCAGAACGTCTCCCGCCCGCTGCCGGTCCAGCCGCGGCAGCACGCCGTCCCGCTCCACCGCGCCGACGGTGAAGCCCGCCAGATCGTAGTCCCCGTGGCTGTACATGCCCGGCATTTCCGCCGTCTCGCCCCCCACCAGGGCCGCACCCGCCTGTCGACAGCCCTCGGCAATGCCCGCCACGACCCGTCGGGCCACGTCCACCTCGAGGCGGGCCGTCGCGTAGTAGTCGAGGAACATCAAGGGCTCGGCCCCCTGGGCCAGCAGGTCGTTGACGCACATGGCCACCAGATCGATGCCCACCGTGTCGTGCAGACCGGTGTCGATGGCGATCTTCAGCTTGGTGCCGACGCCGTCGGTGGTGGTGACGATCAGGGGGTCGTTGAAGCCGGCCGCCTTCAGGTCGAACAGCGCCCCGAATCCTCCAAGGGCGGCATCGGCACCCGGGCGACGGGTCGACTTCGCCAGAGGCTTGATCGCGTCCACAAGGGCATTGCCGGCGTCGATGTCGACGCCCGCGGCGGCATAGGTCAGGCCATTCGCCCGGTCAGTGGTCAAGGGTCGGTTCCTGTCAGCAAAATCTCGGATCGCGCAGGCGCGCTCTTGTACAGGACCGCCTCGCACGGGCATAGCTAAACCATGACGCCCATAATCGCCAATGCAGAGCTTCAATCCTTCTGCGACCGCCTCCGGACCGCGCCGTTCATCACGGTGGACACCGAGTTCATGCGCGAGACGACCTACTGGCCAAAGCTGTGCCTGATCCAGGTCGCCACCGAGACGGACGCCGCCGTGATCGACCCGCTGGCGGAGGGCCTGGATCTTGCCCCGCTGCTCAGCCTGCTGGCGGATCCCGCGATCACCAAGGTGTTCCATGCCGCCCGCCAGGACCTGGAGATTTTCCACAATCTGGGGGTCCGGACGACGCCGGTCTTCGACAGCCAGGTGGCCGCCATGGCCGCCGGCTTCGGGGAGCAGATCGCCTATGATGCCCTGGTCCGGCAGATGCTGAAGATCGACGTGGACAAGTCCAGCCGCTTCACCGACTGGGCCCGCCGTCCCCTCTCCGAGGCACAGATCGTCTATGCCGCCGGGGACGTGACCCACCTGGCGGCTCTCTATCCCAGGCTGCGGGCCCGACTCGAGCGCGACGGCCGTCTCGGCTGGGTGGCCGAGGA
The DNA here is from genome assembly GCA_036732965.1 of Caulobacteraceae bacterium. Taxonomy (GTDB): domain Bacteria; phylum Pseudomonadota; class Alphaproteobacteria; order Caulobacterales; family Caulobacteraceae; genus CAIMFV01. Next base: position 7,516 of record DAINBM010000079.1, read on the forward strand.
AATGGCCCAGCTGGCGGATCCGGCCCTCTACGACACCGATCCGGAAAAGGCCTGGCGACGTCTCAAGCCCCGGCGCTTCACCGCCAAGTATCTGGCCGTGTTCAAGGCCGTGGCCGCCTGGCGGGAACGGACCGCCCAGACCCGGGACCAGCCCCGCGGCCGCATCCTGAAGGATGAGGCCATCGACGAGATCGCCACCCAGCTGCCGACCGATGCCGACGGGCTGAACCGCCTGCGTTCGGTGCCGAAGGGCTTTGCCACGTCGCGCTTCGGCCCGGACATGCTGGCGGCCATCCGCACGGCCCTGGAGGATCCGGAAGCCTATGCCCCGCAGATCGACAAGCCGGCAGGGGGCGGTGCCCCGCCGCCCGGTGCCGTGGTCGAGCTGCTGAAGGTGCTGCTGAAGGCCCGGGCCGAGGATGCCGGGGTCGCGGCCAAGCTCATCGCCACGGTGCCGGACCTGGAAAAGATCGCCTCCAGCGACACCGCTCCCGTGGCCGCCCTGCAGGGCTGGCGGCGCGAGCTGTTCGGGGCCGATGCCCTGAAGCTGAAGCGGGGCGAGCTGGCCCTGGTGCTGGATGGCGACCGGGTCCGGGTCGTGCCGGCCGCCTGACGCCCGGCGCTCAGGACTGGATCTTCTCGTAGGTCCTGAGGGCGCCGAGACCGAGCAGGCCCAGCAGCAGGGGCATCAGGCTCTGGGCGTCGAGGGCGGGCCAGCGCGCCGCCTGTCCGGCAAGGCCTGCGGCGAAGACGGCGAGGGGGCGAACGATGAAGTCGTTGGCCAGGGCTGCGCCGCACACCCAGATGACAAACGGCCGTCCCCCCGCCACGAACAGGCTGGCGGACGTGGCCTCGGCCTTGTTCACCTCGATCTGGGCGCGGGCCAGGTCGGTGTCGGCGGTCATGCGGGCGAGCTCGCCCGATGCCTTCAGCTGCAGCAGCTGGGCGGCGGCCTGCGCCTTGGCGGCGGGGTCGGGAATGAGGCGGTCGACCAGCTTGG
>DAINBM010000080.1:0-8507 GCA_036732965.1 Caulobacteraceae bacterium
GGGCGGCCCTCCACGACCTGCAGACCGGCTTTGCCGCACAGCCGGGCGGGGCGGTGCTCGACGGGCGCGACATCGGCACCGTCATCGCGCCCGCCGCCGTGGCCAAGCTGTTTGTCACCGCCGCCCCCGAGGTCCGGGCAGAGCGGCGTCTGAAGCAGCATCTGGCCGCCGGCCGCGCCGTGACCCGCGAGGCGGTGCTGGCCGACATCCTCGAACGTGACGCCCGGGATTCGGGTCGCGACATGGCCCCGCTGACCCCCGCCGCAGACTCCGTCTTGCTAGATACGACCCATTTGACTATAGAAGCGGCTGCCGATGCGGCCCGCCGCATCGTCGAGGCGGCGCGCGACCGGGCCTGAAAGGGCTCCGTCAAATCCAAACGCGCCAGAAACTCGGACGGCTGCGGGCGATTTTCGATCTGATGCGATGGACGGGCGCTGGCCTTCGGGTCTGCGGGCGTCTCCGCATTTTCGGCTTCAACCCTCAACCCGGTTTCGCATCCCGCCAGAACGCGCGCGGTCGAACCGATACCTGTCTGGAGACCCAATGGCTGACGACGCCAGCATGAATCCCTCCCGCGACGATTTCGCGGCCCTTCTCGACGAGTCCTTTGGCGGTCGCGACATCATGGAAGGCACGGTTGTGCACGGCCATGTGGTTGCGGTGGAAAAGGACTTCGTGGTGGTCGATGTCGGTCTGAAGACCGAAGGCCGCGTGCCGATGAAGGAATTCGCCAACATGGAGGGCAAGCCCCTCCCGAAGATCGGCGACACCGTGGAAGTCTTCCTCGAGCGCGTCGAGAACGCCGCCGGCGAAGCCGTGATCAGCCGCGAGAAGGCCAAGCGCGAAGAAGCCTGGACCCGCCTCGAGGGCGTCTATGCCCGCGCCGAGCCGGTGATGGGTGCCATCGTCGGCCGCGTGAAGGGCGGCTTCACCGTCGATCTGGGCGGGGCCTCGGCCTTCCTCCCCGGCTCGCAGGTGGACATCCGTCCGGTCCGCGACGTCGGCCCGCTGATGGGCAAGGAACAGCCCTTCGCCATCCTGAAGATGGACCGTCCCCGGGGCAACATCGTGGTCTCCCGCCGGGCGATCCTCGAGGAAGCCCGCGCCGAGCAGCGCACCGAACTGGTCAGCCAGCTGGCCGAGGGCGAGATCCGCGAAGGCGTGGTCAAGAACATCACCGACTACGGTGCGTTCGTGGACCTGGGCGGCATCGACGGCCTGCTGCATGTCACCGACATGAGCTGGAAGCGCGTCTCCCACCCCAGCCAGGTGCTGGCGGTCGGCGACACGGTGAAGGTGCAGATCATCAAGATCAATCCGGACACCCAGCGCATCTCGCTTGGCATGAAGCAGCTGCAGTCCGACCCGTGGGACGGCGTGGAGGCCAAGTATCCGGCCGGCGCGAAGTTCACCGGGCGCATCACCAACATCACCGACTACGGCGCCTTCGTGGAGCTGGAAGCCGGCGTCGAGGGCCTGGTGCACGTCTCGGAAATGTCCTGGACCAAGAAGAACGTCCATCCCGGCAAGATCGTCTCCACCTCGCAGGAAGTGGACGTCATCGTGCTGGACGTGGATCCGTCCAAGCGCCGGGTGTCGCTGGGTCTCAAGCAGGCCCTGCCCAACCCGTGGGACGACTTCGTCGCCAAGCATCCGATCGGCTCCACCGTCGAGGGCGAGGTCAAGAACACCACCGAATTCGGTCTGTTCATCGGCCTCGACAACGACATCGACGGCATGGTCCACCTCTCCGACATCGACTGGAGCGTGTCCGGCGAGGAAGCCGTGCAGCGCTACCATCGTGGCGAGATGGTCAAGGCCAAGGTGCTGGATGTGGATGTCGAGAAGGAGCGTATCTCGCTCGGCATCAAGCAGCTGGCCGGCGACCCGATGGCCGGGGATTCCTACCGGAAGAACCAGACGGTCACCGTCACCGTGACGGAAGTCACCACCGGCGGCCTGGAAGTGAAGTTCGGTGAGGACTCCGCGCCGATGACCGCCTTCATCCGCAAGTCCGACCTGTCCCGCGACCGTTCGGAACAGCGTCCGGAGCGATTCGCCGTCGGCGACCGCCTCGACGCCCAGATCACCAACATCGACAAGGCCGCCCGCCGGGTGTCCCTGTCCGTGAAGGCCCTGGAAATGGCGGAAGACAAGGCCGCGATCGAGCAGTTCGGTTCGTCCGACTCCGGCGCGTCCCTGGGCGACATCCTGGGCGCCGCGCTTCGCGAGAAGGCGTCCAAGGAATAGGCAGTCCAGCTCACAACTGATGTGAGATGCGGCAAGGCCCGCGCAGGTTCGTCCTGCGCGGGCTTTTTCGTGGCGAAAGCCGCGTTCGTGCAGCCATAACCCCTTGAACTTCCCTGACGTTTCGGCAATGGTCGCCCACGCTGGGGCCCTCGTGTCGGAATCCTGCCGGATCCGGCCGCCCCTGTCGCTGTGTTCAGGAACGGAAGCATGATCAAGTCGGAATTGATCGCGAAACTGGCCTCGGAAAATCCGCACCTGACGCAGAAGGACGTGGAGCGGGTCATCTCGGTCATCCTGGACGAGATGATCGATGCCCTGGTCGGCGGCGGCCGCGTCGAGCTCCGGGGGTTCGGAGCCTTCTCCGTCCGCGCCCGACCCGCCCGGGCCGGACGCAATCCCCGCACCGGTGCCACGGTTCAGGTCCGCGCCAAGGCCGTGCCGTTCTTCAAGAGCGGCAAGGAACTGCGCGAGCGGCTCAATGCGAGCGGCGACGACTGATCACCGTCTGTTGACCCCATCTCCGCGTCAGGCGATGCTGCCCCGTCAGCGTGCGCGGCGGCTGACCGCGCGTCGGGGGTGCCTATGTCCATTGCCAGTGAGTTTCGTGAATTCATCGCCCGCGGCAACGTGGTCGACCTGGCCGTCGGCGTGATCATCGGCGGTGCCTTCGGCAAGATCGTCACCAGCCTGGTGGACCAGGTCATCATGCCGCCGGTCGGCCTTCTGACCGGGGGCGTCGACTTCTCGCAGATGAAGATCGTCCTGCGGGCGGCGGACCCTGTGGCCAAGGTGGCGGAGACGGCGATCGGCTACGGGGCATTTCTCAACACCCTGATCCAGTTCCTGATCATTGCCGCCGTGATCTTCTCCATCGTCAAGGGCATCAATGCCCTGCGCCGGACCGAGGACACGCCGGTGGCCCCGGCAGAGACACCGCCGACCCCCAGCGAAACCCTGCTGGGCGAGATCCGCGATCTTCTGAAGACCCGCTGAGGACGCGGTCCGGGTCTCGGTCAAGGGTCTGGACCGGAGGTCAGACGTCCTTCTTGGACTTCTTGACCTTCTTGTCCTTCTTGTCCTTCTTCTTCTTCGGGACCTTCACCGCCTTGACGGTCTTCGCGACCGGCTTGGCGGCGGTCTTGGCCTTCTTCTTGGCGGCGGTGCCCGGCTCGCCGAGGTCGCCGTCCATCAGGGCCTTCTCCCCGGCCTTGGCCAGGTCCCGGAGCACGCCGAGGAAGGATTCCCGCTTGTTGGCCGCCAGATAGGCCAGGATGCGGGCATCCGCCGCCGCGACCCGCGGGGCGGCCTCGTCGAGGATGGCGCGTCCGGTATCGGTCAGCCGCACGGTATTGGCCCGGCCATCCGTGGTCGAACGTTCCCGCGCCAGATAGGCCTTCGAGATCATCCGGGCGATCATGTCCGCCAGGGTGGATCGGTCGATCCCGGTGGCGCGGACCAGGTCCGTCTGGGTCAGGCCCTCATGCTCGGCCACGGCGGCCAGCACCGCATATTGCCTCTGGGTCACGGCCCCCGGGCCGGTCTCGGCCGCGTAGACATCAAGGGCCAGCTGCAGGGCCCTGTGCAACAGATGGCTGGGAGAGCGCTCGAGGCTGGAGACGGCGATCTTTACGGACTTGGCCATGCGGCTCCCCCTGTCCTGAAGCGGCAGGAGCCTGCCGCCAAAGTCAGATATACTCCGACCACGGTGTATATAAACACCGAACACGTCGTTTTGACGACAGCGGTCCCCGGGGATTCAGAAGCTCTGGGGCTCTGGGGCTCTGGGGCTCAGGCCGTTGGGGGATCGCCGGGGGGATGCAGCCCGGGGGGGGCCGGGTGACAGGTCTCCTTCAGCATCAACGGGGCCTGGAAGGCCGCGAAGACAAAGGTCAGCACGACGGAGCCCGCCGTGCGATAGGCCAGCCAAAGCTCGTGGGACTGATGCCGGACGACCTCGTTGCCCACCGCCATGGCCAGGAAGAAGAGGCCGAAGCGCAGGGTGAGCTGGCGCCAGCCGGGCTCGGTCAGGTGAACGGCCTGGCCCATCAGCATCTTGATGGGGCTCCGGCCGAGGGCGAGGCCGCCGAGCATCAGGGCACCGAGACCGGTGTCGATGATGGTGGTCTTCATCTCGACGATGTTCGGGTCGTGAAAGACCAGGGTGGCACCGCCGAACAGCAGCGCGGCCGAACCGTAGACCGCGGGCATCAATGCCAGCTTGCGGCGGACGATCAGGCTGGCCGCCACGGCCCCACCGGATCCGACGACCAGGCCCCAGGTCCCCACCAGGACAAGGTCTGCCCCCTTCACGTGGAACCCCAGCCAAGCCACCAGCGAGACGCAGAGCATCATCAGCACACCGGCATAGTCCACCGCGAGATGGAAATGGTCCGGCGCCGGCGGGCCCGGAGTGTGCGACGGGTCAACGGGCATGATCAGGCTCCGGAGGGCGCGGGGGACCGGACGGCTGTCACAGCTCGAGCCCGACCAGGGACCGGGCAAAGGCCCGGGCATCAAAGGGTTGCAGGTCGTCGGGGGACTCGCCCACGCCGACCAGCTTGATCGGTGCCCCGCCCGCCTCGGCCGCCGCCAGCAGCACCCCGCCCCGGGCGGTGCCGTCCAGCTTGGTCATGACGAGGCCGGTGACATGCGCCGTGGCGGCGAAGCCCGTGGCCTGGGCGAGGCCGTTGCGACCCACCGTGGCGTCCAGCACCAGCAGCGTCTCGTGCGGCAGACCGGCATCCATCTTTTTCAGGACCCGGACGATCTTGGCCAGCTCGTCCATGAGGCCGGACTTGTTCTGCAACCGGCCGGCCGTGTCGATCAGCACCACGTCGTATCCTTCGTCCCGGGCCCGGGTCACCGCATCGAAGGCCAGACCGGCGGCGTCGGCCCCGGGTCCCTTGGAGACAAACCCGGCATTGGCCCGTTGCGCCCAGACCTGCAGCTGCTCGATGGCCGCGGCCCGGAAGGTGTCCCCGGCGGCAATCAGAACCCGGGCATTCCGGCGGGACAGTTCGTAGGCGATCTTGCCCAGCGTGGTGGTCTTGCCCGAGCCATTCACCCCCACGAACAGCACCACATAGGGACGCGCCCCGCCCAGGGGCTCGAACCGGCCCTCGTGCGGCAGAAGTTCGGCGGTGATGGCGTCGGCCAGGCTTTCCTTGACCTCGGTTTCGCTGGCCTCCCGGTCGAAGCGCGCGCGACCGAAGGCCGCGGCGATCCGGCCGGCCGCGGCGGCCCCGATATCCGCCTCGATCAGCAGTTCCTCCAGCCGGTCCAGATCGTCCTGGTCCAGACGCTTGCGGGTGAGGACGCTGGTGACCTGCTCCGCCAGGCGGGTGGAGGACTTTCCCAGTCCCTGGGACAGGCGCTGGAACCAGCCCGTCTTCTGCCGCCCGAACCCACCCGGGATCGGCACGACGATGGAGCCGCCATCGCTGTCAGGGTCGGGGGGCGTGTTCGGATCGCTCATGCACACGTCTTAGGCTGGCTGGCGGCATTGGGCAATTCGTCGCAGGGGTCAGGCATTGCGCAGGGCCTCCGCCAGCAGACGCGCCTCCGGCCCCCGGCTGGAGCCGGCGCGCCAGGCCACCACGATCTGGCGAGACGGGGCGCCCGCCGTCATCGGCCGCACCACCACCGGTGCCGTCTGGGTCAGACCGGCATCCACCGCCACCCCCGGCAGCAGCGAGACCCCGAGCCCCGAGCCGACCATCTGCACCAGGGTGTGCAGGGAGGTGGCGGCAAAGCCACCTTCGGACCCCCCGGCGCGGAGACCGTCCAGACTGCACGCGGCCAGGGCGTGGTCGCGCAGGCAGTGCCCGTCCTCCAGCAGGATCAGGTCATCCTCGCCCAGGGCCTCCGGGCTGACGGTCTGCATCCCGGCGATCCGGTGGTTGGCCGGGGCGATGGCATAGAAGGGATCCACGGCCACCGGGGCATGATCGATCCCCTGCAGGTCGTAGGGCAGGGCGATGAGGGCCGCATCCAGGCTGCCGCTCTTCAGGGCGGAGACCAGCCGGGCGGTCATGTCCTCGCGCAGGAACAGGCGCAGGTTCGGAAACTTCAGCCGCAGGGCCGGAAGCGTCCGCGGCAGAAGGAAGGGGGCAATGGTCGGGATGACGCCGAGGCGGAACCGTCCGGACAGGGGCTGACCGGCGCTGCGGGCCGCCTGCACCAGATCCTCCGCCTGGGCCAGGATGTCCGCCGCACGGGCCACAGCCTCCTCCCCCACCGGGGTCAGGATCACCCCGGCCCGGCCCCGGTCCACCACCGGAGCCCCCAGCACCTTTTCCAGTTCCGCGACCCCCGCGGACAGGGTGGGCTGGGTCACATGGGCCGCGTTGGCGGCGCGACTGAACGAGCCGTGCTCGGCCAGGAGCTTCAGGTACTGGAGTTGTCGAAGGGTCGGGAGCAGCATGGATCTTATATAGAGCGTGCCTATGCGCGCGACAATTTCTATCGAGCGACCCTGTCACCAGTGGCCGGGTTCCGCCCGCGGATTGTCCGGGTGCGACTCCAGATGATGGGCCAGGTCCGGGTCCAGGGTCTTCCAGGTGATGGTCCGGGCGACGAGGGCATAGATCCAGTGGATCGGCGCCACCCGGTGACGCCCGTAGTTCAGCAGGGGCACGAGGGAATGTCCCAGCTCGATCTTCACCCGATAGCCGGTCTGGCCGCTCTGCAGGCGCTCCGCACCCCGGGCCATGGCCCAGTCGACGGCGGCGTCGGTGAGGCGGAAATACAGCATCCAGTCCCGCGGCCGCTCATAGTCGATGCCGATGAACTTGTTCACCACCGCCTCCCCCAGATCGAGCAGCAGCATGAAGGCCACCAGCCGGCCGTCCGCCCGGTCGCGCAGCAGCAGGAAGTGCGCCGCCGGCTCCCCCGCGATCCGCTGGAAGAAGCGCAGGTCCAGGCGCTCGAACTGGGTGGTGGCCTTCCGGTAGGTCTGCATGAAGAGGCCGAAGATCTCCTCCAGCACCTCGGGCGAGGGGGCCTGGATCACCGTCTCCTCGAGATCCGCCTGCTCCACGCTCCGCCGCAGCTTGCGGCGCAGCTGCTGGCGGTGCGACGGCTTCATCCCGGCGAAATAGTCGGCCTTGTCCCGGGAATGGAACCGAACCTCCGCGCCGGGATAGCTCTCGGTATGGAAAAGGCCCCGCCGGGTCTCGAGGCCCGCCATGTCGGAGGCATAGGCCACCGGCAGGTCCTTCCAGACGAGCATCAGGGCCCGATGCTCCCGGGCAATGCCGTCCATGGCCCGGTCGATGGCCGCGAACACGGCGGCACGGTCCTCGCCCGCCATCACCGCCACGGTCCCTTCATCCGAAATCGGGCAGCCCACGAACAGGGTCCTCTGCGCCATCACCGCGGGGAAGACCCGGCCCAGTGCGCGGAACACCGGCATCAGCTCATCGGGCACCACCAGCTCCACGGGCACGTCCGCCACGAACATCGGGGCCAGCCCCACGGGGCGACCGTCCCGCGCCACCACGGCATAGAGGAAGGTGAACTGGTCGGCGAGACCGCCCTCCTCCAGGGTCTGGTACCACCAGCGCCCTTCCAGGGGGGGCGCGAAGCCGGCCGCCCAGAGGGCCTCCGGGGCCTCCGCCGCCCGGCGCACGACGCGAACGGTCAGGCTCATGCCTCCCCTCCCATGAGCGCGACGCCGGTCAGGATCAGCAGCAGGCCCGCCCCGCGCATCCACGAGATCCGCTCGCCCAGCAGCAGGCGGGACAGGATGGCCACCGACACGAAGCTGAGGCTGCCCATGGCGAAGGCCACGCTCACATCGACCACCGTGAGGGCGAGGGTGTAGAGCGCGATCTCCGTCCCGTAGGCCACGACGCCGACGCCGATCCACAGCCGGGACCGGTCCGGCTGAACCGACGCCGTCTTCCAGGAGATCTGCGCGAGCCCCTCGATGACGGCGCAGACGAGGATCAGGCCGAGGCCCAGAACGGTGCGGCTCATCGGGCGGGCACGGTGTTGTGGGCGGTGCGCGACACCAGGAAGACGCCGGCCAGGATCAGCAATGTTCCCACGATCCGCCCCGACGTGACCGCCTCGTGCAGCCACAGGGCGGAGACGGCGGCCACGGAAACATAGCTGAGCGCCGTGATCGGCAGGGCGTAGGAGACATCGGCGTCATCCAGAACCTTCAGCCAGTTGACCATCTGCAGGGCGATCAGCCCGCCCACGGCCAGGAACAGGGGCTGGGACAGGACAACCCGGACCGCCTCGACGGG
>DAINBM010000081.1:0-8433 GCA_036732965.1 Caulobacteraceae bacterium
TGCCCACCGGCCCCCTCTCCTCCCCTCCGACCGGATCGGAGGCCACGGCTTCCCCCGGCAGCGGGTCCGGCGGCGGCGTACTGCTGGCCACGGGGGCCGGTGTGGCGGGGCTCGGCCTGATGGCCGCCACCGGCCTCGCCCGCCTGGAGCCGGCCCTCCTGACCGCCGCCTGCGTGGCTGGTATCGGCCTGTGGGCCGGCTGGCGGGGGCGTCCGCTGCCCGTGGCCGCGGCCGACAGCCTGGGCATCCCGGTCGCCCTCCCGGTGGAGGCCCAGCGGTCGCCCTTCGAGGATGCCCTGGAGACCCTGCCCGATCCCCTGCTGATCATCTCCGCCGAGGAGCCCGACGACCTGGCGGGAAAGCGGCTGACCTTCGCCAATGCCGCGGCGCGGAGCCTGCTGCGCATCCCGAGGGAGGGGGCCCTGCTGCTCTCCGCGATCCGTCGCCCGGAAGTGCTCGAGGCCGTGGACGAAAGCCTGTTCGGCGGGGTGAATGCCAGCGTCAGCTTCGAGACGGGCGGTGCCCAGGACCGCTTCTGGCGGGTATGGACCGCACCGCTCCTGCCCCGGGAACCCCGGCGGTTCTGCGTGCTGGTGATGCGCGACGAGACCGATGTGCGTCGCAACGAGCGGATGCGTGCGGACTTCCTCGCCAATGCCAGCCACGAGCTGCGCACGCCCCTCGCCTCCCTGTCCGGTTTCATCGAGACCCTGCGCGGCCATGCCCGGGAGGACGAGACGGCCCGGGACCGGTTCCTGGGCATCATGAGCGTCCAGGCGGAACGCATGGCCCGCCTGGTGGACGATCTCATGTCCCTGTCGCGGATCGAGCTGAACGAGCACATCCGACCCGACGGGCGCTGTGACCTCGGTGCCGCCGCCAGCGACGTGGCCGATGCCCTGGCCCTGATCGCGGACGAGCGCCGGGTCTCCATCCGTCTGGATCTTCCTGCCCGCGGCCGGGCCAGCGTGGTCGGCGACCGCGACCAGATCCTGCAGGTGATCCAGAACCTGGTGGACAATGCCCTGAAATACTCTCCGGCCGGCGGGGCCGTGCGGGTCACCGTGACCACCGGCCAGACCCTGGCCGCGGCGACGGCCACGGATCCGTCCAGCCCGCGCCTCACCGGCCCGGACGGGGGACGTCTGTCCCTCCTCACCCCGGACCGGGGCGATGAAGGTCTGTTTTCCGTGATCCGTGTCACGGACGACGGACCGGGAATGCAGCGCCAGCACCTGCCCCGGCTGGCGGAGCGGTTCTACCGGGTGGAGGGCCAGAAGAGCGGCGAGCGGTCGGGAACCGGCCTTGGCCTCGCCATCGTCAAGCACATCATCAACCGCCATCGCGGCGGCCTGTGGGTGGAAAGCGCACCCCAGTGCGGGGCCATGTTCGTCGCCTATCTGCCCCAGGCTCCGCAGGAGGCCGTGGTCCTGCCGGTCCCGGCCCGGGTGCCCCCGCCTTCGCCGACATCGGAAGACCGGGAGCCCGTACCCGCCGCGACCGCCCGGCAGGGACGCGGCTGACGACCAGGATCCGTCGCCGCGGCGCCGCCGGGGCCTGATCTCCAGAGCCTGATCTCCGGGCCCTGATCTCCGGGCGAAGGGCCCGGCCGGCGGCCGGTCCGGCATTAAGAATGTGACAATATCGACGCAAATCCGTCATATGAACGGAGCGGTTCTATGGCATGCCCGACCTTTGACAGGGTGGGCATCCCCGCCGGACACGTGATTCCACGCGTCCCAACCCAGCCCTGCAGGTCACGTCATGAGCGAACACACCCTGAAGTTCTTCGGCGACGAACTCACCCAGCTGAAGGCCGAGGTCACCCGGATGGGCGGGCTGGTCGAGGCCCAGGTGGAGGATTCCATCGAATGCGTCGTCCGCCGGGATGTGGAACTGGCCCAGTCCATCATCGGACGTGACACCAAGATCGACGAACTGCAGCGGGACATCGAGCGCAAGGCGATCCGCATGATCGCCCTGCGCCAGCCGGTGGCCCAGGACCTGCGCCGCACGGTGGCGGCCCTCAAGATGGCGTGGAACCTGGAACGGACCGGGGATCAGGCCAAGAACATCGCCAAGCGTGCCCTTGTCCTGGCCGAGGCCGAACCCCTGACCCCCCTCACCCGCGCGGTGGAGCGCATGGGCCGTCTGGTGGTCGCGCACCTGAAGGAGGCCCTGGACGCCTACACCGGCTCCGAGATCGAACGGGGCCTGGCCGTCTGGCGCGCCGACGAGGACGTGGACGAGCACTACAATGCCCTGTTCCGGGAACTGCTCACCTACATGATGAGTGATCCGCGCACGATCAGCTCCTGCGCGCACCTCCTGTTCATCGGCAAGAACCTGGAGCGGATCGGCGACCACGCGACCAACATCGCGGAGATCCTGCATTACGAAATCACCGGCGAGGACGTCGATGGCCAGCGGCCACGATGGCATGGCGCCGATGGCGAACATCCGACCGGAGACGATCAATGATACCTTATGTGCTGGTGGTCGAGGACGAGGACGCCCTCTCGACCCTTCTGTCGTACAATCTGGAAAAGGAAGGCTACAAGGTCACCGTCGCCACCGATGGCGAAGAGGGCCTGATGCTGGTGGACGAGCGTCTGCCCGATCTGATCGTGCTGGACTGGATGCTGCCCAAGGTCTCCGGGATCGAGGTCTGCCGTCGCCTGAGGACCCGTGCGGAAACCCGCAATGTCCCGATCATCATGCTGACCGCCCGGGGCGAGGAAAGCGACCGCATCCGCGGGCTGGACACCGGGGCCGACGACTACATCACCAAGCCCTTCTCCATGACCGAGCTCACCGCCCGCATCCGGGCCGTGCTGCGCCGCATCCGCCCCGGCCTCTCCGAGGACCGCATCCGTCACGGGGATATCGTCATCGACCGGGTCGCCCACCGGGTGAAGCGCGAGGGCCGGGAGGTCCACCTGGGCCCGACGGAATTCCGGCTGCTGGACTATCTCATGCAGCACCCCGGCCGGGTGTTCAGCCGCGAACAGCTGCTGGACGCCGTGTGGGGCTCCGACGTCTATGTGGAGGCGCGGACCGTGGACGTTCACATCGGCCGCCTGCGCAAGGCCCTCAATCTCAGCGACGAATCGGACCCCATCCGGACCGTCCGCTCCGCCGGCTACTCCCTCGATCTCGAGACCTGAACCGCCCGGACCGGAGACGCCGCGCGCCGAGGGCCGTCGCATCCGTGTTGATCGCACGGGCCTCGAGACCGGTCTGGAGGTGGCGCATTCCCCGTCGTCGTGCGTTGACTCACAGGCCTGACTGAGTATAGTCCGCCGCTCTCGCCCGCGGGCTTCTCGCGGGCATTATCATTTCTTGTGCGTGGCCGACCCGGGGATCCGGCAGGCCCGCCAGTCTGGAAGGCGTCAAGCCCATGTACGCGGTGATCAAGACCGGCGGCAAACAGTACCGGGTGCAGCCGGGCGACCTGCTCGTCGTTGAGAAGCTCGACGGTGATGTCGGTGCCGAGGTGGCGTTCGACCAGGTCCTCATGGTCGGTGGTGAGGGCGGCGACGTCCTCGTCGGCGCGCCCACGGTGGACGGTGCGGTCGTGACCGCGACCCTGATCGAAACCCGCAAGGGCGAGAAGGTGAAGATCTTCAAGAAGATCCGTCGCCAGGGCTATCGCCGGACCCGGGGCCATCGCCAGTTCGAGACCGTCCTGCGCGTCACCGGCCTCGAAGCCGGTTCGCACACGGCCAAGTGGGACGGCGTCGTCGACCTGACCCCGAAGCTGGTGCTGGACGCCCGCGCCCGCGGCCTGGCCCCGCGCGTGGAAGCTGCCCCCGCCGTGGAGGCCGCCCCCACCTTGGACGCCTCCGCCGAAGCCCCGAAGAAAACCCGCGCCAAGAAGGCCAAGAGCGACGCTGCGCCGGAAGGCGACGCGGGCGCCGAAGCCTGATCGGTCGAAGTCGAGAGTAGGAGAGCACCATGGCTCACAAGAAATCAGGCGGCTCCTCGCGCAACGGTCGCGATTCCGAGTCCAAGCGCCTTGGCGTGAAGAAATATGGCGGCGAGCGCGTGCTGGCTGGCAACATTCTCGTGCGCCAGCGCGGCACCACCTTCTGGCCGGGCGTGAACTGCGGCATGGGGCGTGACCATACGCTCTTCGCCCTCACCCACGGCGCGGTGAAGTTCACGACCAAGCGGAACAACCGCACCTATGTGAACATCGAGCCGATGGTGGTGGCGGAAGCCGCCGAATAGGCGGTCCGACCGGAACGTTCGGATCGCCAGGGCCCCACGCCCGGATCCGGATCATGACGCACCTGCGGGGAGTCCGGACAACCGGGCTCCCCGTTTTGCATTCCCCCGCAGACCCGGCCGCTGTCCGCACGGACCGGCCCGCCGGACAGCATTGGGGATCGAGGGTGGCGAGAGACAGGCTGAACATCGAGATCGACACGCCCCGCCTGCGGCTGCGCACGCCGCTGGACCGGGACGTGGAGGACATCGTCCATCTGGCGAACGATGTGGAGATCGCCCGCAACACCACCGGCGTGCCGCATCCCTATTCGATCCACCACGGGACGGCCTTCATCGCCATGGTCAATCTGACCGACCCGGATGTGGATCTGCCGCTTCTGGTAGAGCACAGGTCCGGAGGCCCGGCCGGCATGGTCGGCCTGCATCGGCGGGACGAGCCCTGGAGTGAGATCGGCTACTGGCTGGGCCGCGACTTCTGGGGCCAGGGAATCGCCACGGAGGCCGCCGGAGCCCTGCTGGACTGGGCCTATCGCATCCGCGGGGACCGGGTGGTCTCCTCAGGACACTTTGCCGACAATCCTGCCTCCGGCCGGGTTCTGGAGAAGCTCGGCTTTCTCTATACTGGCGAGATCCGCCATCGGCGCAGCCATGCCCGCCGGGACCCCACGGCCACCCGGATGATGATCCGGCTGTTGTGAGGGCCCGCCGCTAGACCGCGAGAGCGGCATCCGTGGCCCGGACCGCGCAGTCCCGGGGCGACGGTGAAGGCGACCAACCGTGGCGGCTCAGGCCGCGGGCAACAGGGCAGCGGAGTCGAAGATCACATGCTCCTCGATCGCCATGCCGTTGGCGAGCCGAAAGCGGTCCACGCCCATCCATGTGCGGCGCGTTCCATCGATCACCGCCGACGACTCCCAGGAAATATAGATGCGGTCCCCGTTGCCGGCCCAGTCGAGGGGCGTGACCGTGACGTCGACCATCTGGTCCAACATCCCCTGCATCACGTTCACATAGTCGGCACCCGAGAACGTCCCGGCACCCGTGAAGTGAACCGTGGCGTCCGGCGCAATCAGCTCCGCGACCCGTGCGCCCGAGGGTGCCGCCCAGAAGGATTTGAACCGATCGTAGAAGTCCTGGTGCGTGCTTGTCAGGCCCTTTTGAGACGCGTCGTTCATGTCGCCCTCCCCGGCGGTCACATGAGGCTGTATTGTCAGACAGATTTTATGTGCGCTACGCACATTTCGTCAAGTTGAAAAATGTGCGCAGCGCATATATCCTGCGCGACAGCATGGATCGGACAGCCAATCTGCTTGGGGTCGTGGGGCTTGCGATCGCGGATCGCATCGAGGAGACCGCGCGCAGCGTCCTCAGCCATGTGGGCGAGACCCCCGCGGCGCTGGTCGTCATCGGCTACGGGCTGGGCCCGTCCAACGAACAGCTTCGGCGCGTTCTCGGCCTGTCACACCCCGGGGCGGTGCGGCTGGTCGATCGCCTGGTGGCAGACGGTCTGGTGGAGCGGCACCGGGGCCGGGACAATCGTGCCATCGCCCTGCACCTCACCGAGGCCGGGCATGCGCTGCGGCAAGACGTGCTGAAGGGCCGCCTCGCCGCGATCCGCCCGTGGCTGACCTCCTTGACGGAGGCCGAGCGGGAGACGCTGACGGCCTTGCTGCACAAGATGCTGGCCTCCCTGCCGACCACGGACGAGGAGCGGTGCCATCTTTGCCGCCTGTGCGACAACAGCGTCTGCACGGACTGTCCGATCCCGGCGGAGTTCCGGTCCGCCCCATCCCAGCCCTAGTTCGACGGGCCCCGAGATCGGGGCACCGATCACCAAGGGCTAGACCGCGAGAGCGGCATCCGTGGCCCGGACCAGGGCGTCGATGATCCCGGGCTCCGTCGAGGCGTGACCGGCATCGGGGATCACGTCGAGGCGGGCCTCGGGCCAGGCCTTCTTCAGCTTCCAGGCGGCGTCCATGGGCGTCACCACATCGAACCGGCCCTGGACGATCCAGCCGGGAATCCCGCGGATCCGCTCCACCTGCTCCAGCAGCCATCCGTCATGGGGCAGGAACCCGTGATGGCTGAAGAAGTGGTTCTCGATGCGGGCAAAGGCGATGGCGAAATCCACCTCGCCGAATTTCGACGGGCGTCCATCCGGGCCGCGGATGGAGATGGTGTCCCCCTCCCACTGGCTCCAGGCCGTGGCCGCCTCGGCCTGGACCGCGCGATCGGGATGGGTCAGGCGCCGGTGATAGGCCCCCATCAGATCCCCCCGCTCCGCCTCCGGGATCGGGGCCAGGAACCGCTCCCACGCGTCTGGGAACAGCATGCTGGCCCCGTCCTGGTAGAACCAGCCCAGTTCCCGGCGGGTCAGCAGGAAGACGCCCCGGAGCACGAGGCCCGCCACCCGCTCCGGATGGGTGGCGGCATAGGCCAGGGCGAGTGTCGACCCCCAGGAGCCGCCGAACACCGTCCAGCGCTCGACCCCCGCCCGGACCCGCAGACGCTCGATATCCTCGATGAGGGACCAGGTGGTGTTGTTCTCGAGGCTGGCATTGGGGCGGGACAGACCGCAGCCCCGCTGGTCGAACAGGGTCATCCGCCAGCGGGCGGGATCGAAGAACCGCCGCATGGTGGGATTGATCGCACCGCCCGGCCCCCCGTGCAGGATGACGCAGGGCTTCCCGTCCGGGGCCCCGCATTCCTCGTAATAGATCTCGTGACCGCTGTCGGCGGCGAGCCAGCCCCTCGCGAAGGGCTCCGTCTCCGGATAGAGGGCACGGCGGGCGGTGGGGGATGTGGCGTTCATGACGGGAATCTAGCGCTGCCCGGCGGGCTTTGCCACCCGGTTCCCGTCAAAGGCCGCCGCCGGACCGGACCGGGGCCTGAGCCGCGACCCGGGCGGTCTGCACCGCCCCGTCCGCCCGCCGGGCGGCCTCGGCGATCAGGGCGTCGAGATGGGCCTTCTCCGACCGGAACGCGGCCAGTTCCCGCCCGGCCAGGATCGCGCCCTGCGGCACCCTGGCCCCCTTCGGGTCCATCTTCTGGGTGCGGTTCATCACCTCGTAGTGCAGGTGCGGGCCGGTGGCGATGCCGGTCATCCCCACATAGGCGACCACCTGCCCCTGAGCCACGTGCTGGCCGACCCGAAGCCCCCGGGCATAGGCGGACAGGTGGCCATAGCCGGTCGCCCAGCCCGCCGCATGGCGCAGCTTCAGCCAGTGGCCATAGCCGTTGGCCCACTTGATCTCCTCCACCACCCCGTCGCCCGCGGCATAGACCGGCGTGCCGGTGGAGGCTCCGAAATCAATGCCCTGATGCATCCGCGTATAGCCCAGCACCGGATGGAACCGCAGGCCGAAGCCCGACGTGATCCGCGCGGCGTCCACCGGGGTGCGCAGGAGGAAGCCCTTGATGTTCTTGCCCGTTTCGTCGAAGTACTGGTCCCGGCCCTCCCGGTGGAAGCGGTAGAACCGGCTGGTCCTGCCCTTGCTCTCCAGCTCCGCAAACAGGAGGCCACCGGTCTCCACCGTGCGCCCGCTTTCGGTGACCTTGCGGTCGAAGACGAGGCGGAAATGATCCTCCGGATGCAGGTCGCGACTGAAGTCGATCTTGTGCGAGAACAGCCGGGCGGCATCGGCCAAGATCCGCGCGTCGGCCCCGGCCCGGACGGCCGCCTCATAGAGCGAACCCCGGATCGGACCGGCCGCCACCTTGGTCTCCGCCGTGACCTTTTCCTCGAAGCTGCGGAGGTGAAAGCCCCCGTCCGACGTGGGCGTCAGGCTGAGCACCCGGGCCGGCCCGGCCCGGAGGGACAGCCCCGCCAGATGCCCGGTCCCGCCTCCGTCCGGTCGCACCATGTCCGCCGTGAAGGTCATGCCCGCCCGCAGAGTCTGGATGTCCATGGCCCCGGCCAGCACCGCCACGGCGGCCTGGGCTTCCGCCCGCGGCGCACCCAGGCGCTGCAGGGCGGCGGCGAAGGTGTCGCCCGGCTGGATCACGGCCGCGACCGCCCTCGGCACGGGGACCGTTGTCCGGAATCCGGCGTCCTGCAGCCGGATCCGGTCCGTCGCGGAGGGGAGAGGGGGCGCAGACGCCGTCGGGGCCGGTCCGGCCGGCAGCAGCCAGGCCACCGTGCCGCCGATGAGCGCCGCCGTCACGATGGCGGCGACGGTGACGCCAACGGACTGAAGCCGA
>DAINBM010000082.1:0-8425 GCA_036732965.1 Caulobacteraceae bacterium
TCAAGAAGCTGAACCCCGAAGCCAAGCTGCCGTCGCAGGCGATCGCGCTGGTGCATCGTTCGGACGGATCGGGCACCACCTCTGTGTGGACGTGCTACCTGTCGGTGAAGAGCGCCGAGTGGAAGTCCAAGATCGGCGCCGCGACCGACGTGAAGTGGGCCGTGGGTCAGGGCGGCAAGGGCAATGACGGCGTCGCCGCCGTCGTGAAGCAGACCCCGGGCGCCATCGGCTATGTGGAATACGTGTTCGCGCACGCCAACAAGCTGACCCACACCCAGCTGAAGGACCACGACGGCCAGTTCATCCAGCCGGAATACGAAACCTTCCAGAACGCCGCCTCCAAGGCCGTGTTCAAGGCTCCGGGCTTCTCGACCTCGATCCTCGATCAGCCGGGCAAGTCCTGGCCGGTGACCTCGCCGACCTACATCCTGGTCTACAAGAAGCAGACCAACGCCGATGGCGCCGCGGTCCTGGCCTTCTTCGACTGGGCCTTCAAGAACGGTGACGCCGCCGCTCGCCAGCTGGACTACATCCCGCTGCCGCCGGCCGCCGAGACCGCGGTCCGCGCGGGCTGGGCTGCGAACATCTCGCTGAACGGCAAGCCGGTTTACACCTCCAAGTAAAACTGCAGACTACCTCTCGGACGTCGCGGCCTTTCGCCGCGGCGTCCTTTTGGTCACTGGAAGATCTGATGACAGCCATGCCTGCCAAGACCGCGGGACTGAAGCGGACCCGCCCCAAGGGTGCGTCCCTCGATCCGATCTTCATGCTGGTCTGCGGCTTTGCCGCGACGCTGCTGCTGTCGGCCCTGGCAGGGATCGTGGGATCGCTCCTCATCGGGGGCTGGCCTGCGCTGAGCCACTTCAAGCTCGACTTCTTCACATCCTCCGACTGGGATCCGGTGAAGGACATCTATGGCGGCGCGGGCCCGATCGTCGGCACGCTGATCACCGCGGTCCTCTCCCTCACCCTGGCGCTGCCGATCGCATTCGGCGTGGCGGTGTTCCTGGTGGAGTTCTGCCCGCCCCTGCTGCGCCGGCCGATCGGCATTGCGGTGGAACTGCTGGCGGGCGTCCCGTCCATCGTCTACGGCATGTGGGGCCTGTTCATCTTCGCCCCCCTGTTCCGCGACTTCGTGGAAATGCCCCTGATCTCCTCGGCCGCCCCGGGCTCCCTGCAGGAGAAGATCTTCTCCGGCATTCCCAATGGCTCGGGCATCCTCGCCGCCTCCATCATCCTGTCCGTGATGATCCTGCCCTACATCGCCGCGACCCTTCGGGAACTGTTCCTGACCGTTCCGGCCAAGGTGCGCGAGAGCGCCTACGGCGTCGGCTGCACCACAATGGAGGTGGTCTGGTCCGTGACCCTGCCCTATGTGCGCCGCAGCGCCATCGGTGCGGTGATGCTGGGCCTGGGCCGCGCCCTGGGCGAGACCATGGCGGTCACCTTCATCATCGGCAACAGCCACAGCTTCCCCAAGGGCCTGTTCGACGGCGGCTCCACCATCGCCTCGACCATCGCCAACGAATTCGCCGAAGCCAGCTCGGACATGCACACCTCGGCGCTGATTGCCCTGGGTTTTGTCCTGTTCGTCATCACCTTCGCCGTCCTGGCGATCGCCCGCGCCCTGCTCGGCGCGCCGAAGCACGGCTGAGGAGGATCCCATGGCGCTCCTGGATCGACGCAGCCGCCGCAAGGCCGCAAACGGCGTCTTCGTCACCTTCTGTACCGGGGCCGCGGTCCTGGCCATCATCACCCTGTTCGCCATCCTGTTCTCGCTGGTGGTGAAGGGCGTGTCGGGGATCAATCTCGACATCTTCACCATGTCCACCCCGGCACCGGACAGCCGCGGCGGCCTCGCCAACGCCATCGTCGGGTCGATCATGCTGTGCTCCGTGGCCATGATCGGGGCGGTGTCGGTCGGGGTCCTGGCAGGCACCTTCCTCGCCGAATATGCGGGACTGAACCGCTGGACCAATGCCTATGCCAGCGTGGTGCGCTTCCTGAACGACGTGCTGCTGTCCGCGCCGTCCATCCTGATCGGTCTGTTCGTCTACTACATCGCGGTGAAGCCGGTGCATGGCTTCAACGGCTGGGCCGGAGCCTTGGCCCTCGGGCTGATCGCCGCCCCGGTGGTGACCCGGACCACCGAGGACGTGCTGAAGCTTCAGGCCAAGCAGCTGCGGGAAAGCGGCGTGGCGCTGGGTGCCCCCATGTGGGTGACGATCCAGAAGATCCTGTGGCGCGCATCGCAGGGCGGCATCATCACCGGCGCACTGCTGGCCTTTGCCCGCATCTCCGGCGAGACCGCACCGCTGCTGTTCACCTCGCTGGGCAACCAGTTCATGAACACCAACATGACCAAGCCGATCTCGAACCTGCCGGCGGTCATCTTCCAGTTCGGCCTGTCCGCCTATGACGACTGGCAGCGCCTGGCCTGGGTCGGCGCGCTGCTGATCGCGGGCACCGTCCTTACCATCAACATCATTGTGAGAGTGCTCTCGCAGGAGCAGAAGCGGTCATGAGCGACTCCAAAACCGAAGTCTACGAGAGCTTTGTCGAGGAAATCCCCGCCGACACCGTCAAGCTGGACGTGAAGAACCTGAACTTCTTCTACGGGAAGAACCAGTCGCTTCACAACGTGTCGATCCCGTTCCAGCGGCAGTCGATCACGGGCCTCATCGGGCCGTCCGGCTGCGGCAAGTCCACCCTGCTGCGCGCCCTGAACCGCATCTATGCGCTCTATCCCGGCCAGCGGGCCGAAGGGCAGATCCTTCTCGACGGAGAGAATGTGCTCGACCGGGGCATGGACCTGAGCCTGCTCCGGGCCCGGGTGGGCATGGTCTTCCAGCAGCCGACCCCCTTCCCCATGTCGATATACGACAATGTGGCCTTCGGCGTGCGTCTGTACGAGCAGATCTCCAAGGCCGACCTCGACCAGCGGGTGGAGGAGAGCCTGCGCCGCTCGGCCCTGTGGAACGAAGTGAAGGACAAGCTGCACAGCTCGGGCCTCGGCCTCTCCGGCGGCCAGCAGCAGCGCCTGTGCGTTGCCCGGACCATCGCCGTGCGGCCGGAAGTGATCCTGCTGGACGAGCCGGCCTCGGCGCTGGACCCCATCTCCACCGCCAAGCTCGAAGAGACCCTGGTGGAGCTGAAGGCCGACTACACCATCGTCATCGTCACCCACAACCTGCAGCAGGCGGCGCGGATCTCCGACCATGCGGCCTTCATGTTCCTGGGTCGACTGATCGAATTCGCCCAGACGGCCAAGCTGTTCGACAACCCCCGGGCCACCCGGACGGCGGACTACATCACCGGCCGCTTCGGCTGAGGCGGACCCGCAAGGTGGATCGGCGCGCGGACGCGGAGCACTGCCCCGCCGCCGGACACCTGTGCGCCTTCCACCTCGGCGCGCACCAGTTGCGCCAGCATGAGACACAGGATCGCCGCAGCGAGGATCTGCAGCCGTTTCGAGACAATCAGGGCGGCTTGAACGGCCATGGACGACGGATCTCCGGAGTGGTCTAACCGGAGACGGCAATCGCGGTGCCACGGGCCCGCAGCAGGAGACCGAGCGCCCCATGATCCCGTTCGTCAAGGAGATGGCCTTCACCTATGGGGTGCCCGATCAGGTCTCGCCCCTGATCCGCCGGGTGGTGGCGAACAATCCGGGGCCCTTCACCTATCTCGGCACCGGCACCTATGTCATCGGCTCCGGCGAGGTGGCGGTGATCGACCCCGGCCCGGATGACCCGGCGCATCTGGCGGCGATCCTTGCCGCCTGCGCGGGCGAGACGATCACGGCCATCCTGATCACCCACACCCACATCGATCACTCTCCCCTCGCCCGGCCCCTCGCCGCACGGACCGGGGCGGTGATCTTCGGCCGGGCCGACCCGGCCACCGGCTCGGCGGAGGAGGACAATGAGAGCGACTTCCGACCCGACGTGGAGGTGGAGGACGGCCAGCTGATCACCGGCCCGGACTGGACGATCACCGCCGTCGCCACGCCCGGCCACGCCTCGAACCATGTGTGCTATTTCCTGGCGGAGGAGCGCGCCCTGTTCAGCGGCGACCATGTCATGGGCTGGTCCACCACCATGGTCAGTCCTCCGGACGGGGACATGGGGGCCTATTATGCCAGCCTCGACAAGGTGGAGGCGCTGGATGCCCAGACCCTGTGGCCGACCCACGGCCCGCCGGTACGGGAGGTGCAGCCCTTCATCGCCGCCTATCGCGCGCACCGCCAGGGCCGGGAGCAGCAGATCCTGCATCAGCTGGCCAGCGGCCCCAAGCGGATCAGCGAAATGGTTCCGGTGCTCTATGCGGCGGTGGATAGCCGCCTGCACCCCGCCGCCGCGCGCTCCATGCTGGCCCATCTCCAGCACATGACCCGAACCGGCGCGGTGGAGTGTTCCGACGACGATCCCGGCCCGCTCAGCCTCTACCGGCTGGAATAGGCATCGTCAGCGCCCAGGGGAACGACCGTCGTATCGGCCGCTCGTCCCCCGGCACCCTGCCGCGGCACGTGAAGAGGCCGCGACAGCCCCTACTTCCTGCCGAAGGGCCAGAACCCGCCCCTGGGCTTGTCCGGGGCGACCCCGGGTGCCTCCGGCTCGCCGGCGGCCTCCTCCTTCGCCGTATAGGGATGGATGGTCGGCAGGACGTAGTCGACAAAGCGCTGGCGCAGCACCTTCTTGTCGATCTTGCCCGTGGCACCGAGCGGAATGTCGTCCACGAACACCACATCATCGGGCGTCCACCACTTGGCGATCTTGCCGGCGAGGAAGTCCAGGAACTCCTGCTTGGTGGCCGTCACCCCGTCCTTCAGCTTCACCAGCAACAGCGGCCGCTCGTCCCACTTGGGGTGGTGGACGCCGATGACCGCCGCCAGGGCCGCCTTGGGGTGGCCCGCGGCGATGTTCTCGATATCGATGGAGCTGATCCATTCCCCGCCGGACTTGATCACGTCCTTGGCCCGGTCGGTGATCTGCATGAAGCCGTGGGTGTCGATGGTGGCCACGTCGCCGGTGTCGAAATAGCCGTCCGCATCCGCCGCCGCGGCCGCCCCGCGGAAATAGGCCTGGACCACGGTCGGGCCCTTCACGAGCAGCCGCCCGAAGGTGCTGCCGTCCCGGGGCAGGGCCACGTCCGCGTCATCCACCAGCTTGATGTCGATGCCCAGGGGCGGGCGGCCCTGCTTCAGCAGGATCGGCAACTGGGTCTCGAAGTCCATCCCGTCCATGGCGGCCGTGGGGGTGCCCAGGGTGCCGAGGGGCGAGGTCTCGGTCATGCCCCAGGCATGGACCACCTTCACGCTGAAGCGGTCATGGAAGGCGCGGACAATGGCCTCGGGCACCGCCGAGCCGCCGATCACCACCCGCTTCAGGTGGGTCAGGGTGTCGCCGGACGCGTCGAGATGCTGCAGCAGCATCTGCCACACCGTCGGCACGGCGGCCGACATGGTCACCTTCTCGGTCTGCAGCAGCTCGTGGATCGCCGGGCCGTCCATCCTCGCCCCGGGCAACACGAAGCTTGCGCCCACGGCCGGGGCGGAGAAGGTCAGCCCCCAGGCATTGGCGTGGAACATGGGCACCACGGCCAGCACCGTATCCCGCTGCGACAGGCCCATCACGTCCGTCTGCAGGGTCATGAAGGTGTGCAGGAAATTGGAGCGGTGCGAATACAGCACCCCCTTGGGGTCCCCCGTGGTGCCGGAGGTGTAGCAGAGGCCGCAGGCGGTATTCTCGTCGAACCCGCCCCAGGCCGCATCCGTGGGGCGTCCGGCGATCAGGTCCTCGTACATGAACATGTCCGCCCCCGCCCCGTCCGGCCGGTGGGCCTCGTCGGACAGGATCACCACCCGCTCGATGCAGGGGGCCTTGTGCAGATGCTCCAGCAGCATGGGCACGAAGGTCAGGTCGGTGAACAGCACCCGGTCGCCCGCATGGCTGGCGATCCACATGATCTGATCCGGGTGCAGGCGCGGGTTCAGGGTGTGGCAGACCGCACCCATGCCCATGACCCCGTACCAGGTCTCGATATGCCGGGCCGTGTTCCAGCCGAGCGTCGCCACCCGGTCGCCGGGCTGGATGCCCAGCTCCTTCAGGGCGTGGGTCACCTGCTTGGCCCGGCTGCGGATCCGGCTCCAGTTGGTGCGCACGATCGGCCCTTCGACGGAGCGGGTGATCACCTCCCGGTCCCCATGCCAGCGATCCGCATGGTCCAGGATCCGGTCCACCGTCATCGGCCAGTCCTGCATCAAGCCCAGCATCGTCTTCCCCCGAATTGTCACGTTCTTGTCCCGCACATGTTGCAGGCCGCGCGCCCGCTGCCAAGACCCGACAACGGCACGGATCGGCCTCAGCCCGCGAGAACCGCCGTGCACTGCGCCTCGAGGGGGGCCGCGGCGTCCACCGCCCGCCAGTCCGTGACCGTGGGCCGGCGGGCCAGCTGGCGCTCCAGAACCGCCAGATCCGCGTCCGAGGCGTCGTTGGACCGGGCTGCCACCCGGGCCCGCAGCACCGCATCCGGGGCATCCAGCCACACGCCGATCGCCCCCGGATGCAGGGCGAGCGCCTGCGTCCGCCGGGCCGGATCGCGGAAGGTGGCGTCGAGGATCACGCCGACCCCGGCCTCGAGGATCTGCCGGGCCCCGTCGAACAGGGCGGCGTGGATGCGGTCGTCCGCCTCGGGGGTGTAGGCCTCCGGCGGCAGGGGCGCGGTGGGGCCGCGACCGAACAGGCGCTTGCGCACCTCATCGGAGCGCAGCACCACGGCACCCGGGGGCGCGCCGAGACCCGGGGAGAGCGCCCGGGCCAGGGTCGACTTGCCACTGCCCGACAGGCCACCGATGGCGATCAGCCGGGGGGGCGTGGTGTGCAGGTGTGCCTCGGCTGCCGCCAGATAGGCCCGGGCGGCCTCCGGCTGACCATTGTGACCACACACATGGCAGCGCACGGCGGCGCGGACCGACAGGAACAGGGGCAGGGCCGCCAGCCCGTCATGGAGCACCTCCGGCGGCAGGGTCCGGCTCGCGGCATCCAGCCAGCCGTTCAGCAGCCGGTTGGCCGGCCCCGGCCGCCCGCGGAAGACAAGATCCATCAGGGTGAAGGCCAGATCGTAGAGCACGTCGATCTCGATCAGCCGGACATTGAACTCGATCCGGTCGAACAGGACGGCCCGGCCCGCCTCCAGCAGGATGTTGCCGAGATGCAGATCCCCGTGGCACTCGCGGACGAGGCCCTGGGCCAGACGTCGGTCGAGGCGGGCGCGCTGCTCCGCGAAGGCGGCATCCGTGGCCGCGATCACCCGCTCCACCGCCGCCGCGCCCAGCACGGGGGCCAGCTGGCGCAGGTGGGAGGCGTTGGACCTCAGCACATAGTCCAGCCCATCCGCCCCGCCTCCGGCCGTCCCGCGCGCCGCGGCGGCATGGACCCGGGCAATCTCCCGGCCGATGGCCTCCGCCAGGTCCCCGTCCACCCGCTCCGGGCATTCGCTCAACACCGCCGTCTCGTCGAAGCGGCGCATCTCCAGCACATAGTCCACGGCCTCGGGCGCATCGGCCGGGGCCAGGCGAAAGCCGTGCGGTTCCGGTACGACCGCGTGCAGGGTACGATAGATGTCCGGCGCAGTGATCCGGTTCAGGCGCAGCTCCTGCTCTCCGGCCCAGCGGCGCTTTTCCAGGGTGGTGAAGTCCAGGAAGCCGAAATCCACAGGCTTCTTCCGCTTCAGCGCGCGGTCGGGATAGAGATAGACCTTGGAGATCGGCGTCTCGATCCGCCGGTCGCTGGGGCAGGCTGCCCCCGCCCCGGCCGCCAGCCACAGATCGAGATCGTCATCCTGCATCGGCCCCGGCTTCCCACACTGCCCTCATTCGGCCTGTCCTAGCCAATCCGGCGGAAAAGACCATGGCACCCACCGGGCACCGGGGCACAAATCCATTGCCCGGGGGGCCTGTGTCACTCATCGTATGACGCAGGACGCACGGACGGAGCCAGCGGATGTCGGACAGGACGGCCTGCCTTGTGGTGGGCGCAGGGGATGATCTGGGTGGTGCCATCGCCCGCCGCTTTGCCGCCGACGGACACGTGGCCTGCGTCACCCGTCGTCCCCGCCACCTGGACAAGCTCGAGGCCCTGTGCGCCCGCATCCGCGCCGAGGGGGGCGAGGCCCGGGCCTTTGGCGTCGACGCCCGGGAGGAGGAGGCGACGGTCGCCCTGGTGGCGGAAATCGAGCGGGACGTGGCCCCCATCGAGGTGGCGGTGTTCAACATCGGGGCCAATGTCCGCTTTGACGTGGGCGACACCACCTCCCAGGTCTATCGCAAGGTCTGGGAGATGGCGGCCTATGGGGGCTTCCTGATGGGGCGGGAGGTGTCCGGGCCCATGGTCCAGCGGGGCCGCGGCACCATCATCTTCACCGG
>DAINBM010000083.1:0-8372 GCA_036732965.1 Caulobacteraceae bacterium
GCCGCCGCCGCCCCCGCCGCCTCCGCCGCCGCCTCCGCCGCCTCCGGCTGAAGCCAAGCAGTTCGTGGTCTATTTCCCGTTCGATCAGTCCGTGCTGACCACGGACGCTCAGGCGGTGGTCCAGGCGGCCGCGAACTATGCCCTGCAGGGCGGTGCCACCCAGCTCGTCGTGGTCGGTCACACCGACGCCTCGGGGTCGGTGAAGTACAACCTGCGTCTGTCGGAACGCCGCGCCAAGGTCGTCGCTGACGCCCTGGTCGGCCTCGGCATTGCCAAGGAAAAGCTGGCCGTGGACTGGAAGGGCAAGGCCGACCTTGCCGTTCCGACCCCGAACGGCGTGAAGGAGCCCCTGAACCGGCGCTCCACCATCGACGTGAACTTCAAGTAGGACCCGAGGGACCCGGGGCCCGGACGGGTCCCGGACATCCCCGAGACAGGAAGACCCGGCGTCCCGTACGCCGGGTTTTTTTGTGCGCGCGCGCCGGCCGCCGCGACAAGATCACGGATTCGTGATCAGACCGGATGTATCCGCCCGGGCCTGTTCCAACGAACCTGTTCACATGAAACAGTCCCGCACCCCCCTCGCCCGCCGCGTCGTCCTGGCCCTTGTCGTCGCCGGAGCGAGCACCCTGCCCGCCATCGCCCAGACCCGGCTGGAAACGGCCGTGTTTTCCGGCGGCTGCTTCTGGACCATGGAGCATGGTCTCGAAACCATACCCGGCGTGGTCAAGGCCGTGTCCGGCTACACGGGCGGTCATGTCCCGCACCCGACCTATGCAGACGTGACCACCGAGACCACCGGCCACTACGAGTCGGTCCAGGTGACCTACGACCCGTACCGCATCAGCTACCGGCAACTGACCGACCGGTACTGGCGCCTGATCGACCCCACGGATGACGGCGGCCAGGCCTGCGACCGGGGCCCGTCCTATCGCAGCGCCGTGTTCGTGGCCTCGCCGGAACAGCGCAGGGCCGCCGAGGAGTCCCTCGCCGCCATCAACACCGGCAAGCTGAAGGGCCACATCGCGACGCGCATTCTGCCGGCCCAGACCTTCTGGCCGGCGGAGGACTATCATCAGCAGTTCACGGTGAAGAACCCGGTGCGCTACAACGCCTACCGCATCGGCTGCGGGCGTGACGGCATCCTGAAATCGATCTGGGGGGGCTGACGCAAGGCCGTCCCACGGCGGATGCCGATGGATTGGGGGTTGACGCCCGGCACGGTCACTCCTAATTGCGCCCGCCGCCCCCGTCCGGAGTTCTGCCCATGCCCCTGACTGTCCCGTCCGAATGGTCGACGCACAGCGCCATGTGGATCGGATTTCCGAGCCACGCGGAGCTCTGGCAGGAGGACCTCGACGCCGCCCAGCAGGAAGTCGCGGCCCTGGCCCGGGCCCTGGCCGGCCCCGGCGAGGAGCGTGTGCGCCTGATGGTCTGCGGCGAGGCGGGCCATGCTGCCGCGCAGGCCCTGGTCGGGGGCGTCGCCGGCGTCGAGATCGTCCGCGGCCGCTTCGGCGATGTCTGGCTCCGGGATACCGGGCCGATCTTCGCCCAGCAGGATGACGCCATCGTCGGTCAGGCCTTCCGCTTCAATGGCTGGGGGGGGAAGTACCAGCTGGAAGGCGACGACATCGTCGCCGAGCAGATCGCATCGGCCTCCGGCGTGCGCCAGATCCAGAACGACTTCGTGCTGGAGGGGGGCGCACTCGACCATGACGGCTTCGGTACCGTGCTGACCACCCGGCAGTGCCTGCTCAATGCCAACCGCAACCCCGGCTGGACCGAGGTCCTGGCCGAGCAGGCCCTGGCCACCGCCCTTGGGGCCCGCAAGGTCCTGTGGCTGGGGGACGGCCTCGCCAATGATCACACCGACGGCCACGTGGACAATCTGGCCCGCTTCGTCGCCCCGGGCGTCGTGGCCTGCCCCGTCGCCCTGGGCCAGGATGACCCCAATGCCGCGGTCTATGCGGAAACGGCGCGAACCCTGTCGCTCATGCGCGACAGCCGGGGCGTGGCCCTGCAGGTGGCCCGCATTCCCTCCCCGGGCCGGGTCGAGGACGAGGACGGCGAGATCGTGCCCGCCTCGCACATGAACTTCCTCGTGGCCAACAGTGCCGTGATCATGCCCACCTACGGCGACACCGACGCCTCCGCCATCGCGCTCGAGGCCCTGGCCGACCTGTTCCCCGAGCGCAAGGTGATCGGCCTGCCCAGCCGGGCCCTGCTCACGGGTGGCGGGTCCTTCCACTGCATCTCCCAGCAGGAGCCTGCCGCATGATCGCCCGTTCCGCCGGCCGCACCCTGACCCTCGGCGTCCTGCAGACCGCCTACGGGGCCAACCTCGCAGAGAACATCGTCAAGACGGCAGATCTCGTCCGCGCCGCTGCCGATCAGGGCGCGCAGGTCATCCTGCCCTCGGAACTGTTCCAGGGCCCGTACTTCTGCGTCACCCAGGAGGAGCGCTGGTTCGCCACCGCCCTGCCCTGGAACGAGCACCCGTGCGTGACCGCCATGGCATCCCTGGCGGCGGAACTCGGCGTGGTCATTCCCGTGTCGATCTTCGAGCGGGACGGGCCCCAGTACTACAACAGCCTGGTGATGATCGACGCCGACGGCACCCCGCTGGGGGTCTATCGCAAGAGCCATATACCGGACGGCCCGGGCTATCAGGAGAAGTACTATTTCCGTCCCGGGGACACGGGCTTCCGGGTCTGGGATACCAAGTTCGCCCGGATCGGCGTCGGGATCTGCTGGGACCAGTGGTACCCCGAATGCGCCCGGGCCATGGCCCTGATGGGGGCCGAGGCGCTGCTCTATCCCACGGCCATCGGGTCGGAGCCGCACGATACCAGTCTCGACACCCGCGACCCGTGGCGGCGGGTGATGCAGGGCCATGCGGTGGCCAATGTGATGCCCGTGGCCGCCGCCAACCGGATCGGACACGAGGGGGCCAATGTCGGGCTGAACGGCCCCGGCCAGACCTTCTACGGTTCGTCCTTCCTCGCGGACCACCGGGGCGACCTGCTGGCCGCCTTCGAGCGGACGGACGAGGGCGTGCTGACGGCCACCTACGACCTCGACTTCCTCCACACCCACCGCGCCGCCTGGGGCTTCTTCCGCGACCGGCGCACGGACCTCTATGACGCGCTGGGACCGGCGAAGCGCTTCGACCGGTGACGGTGGACATCCACGCACCGCTCGAGACCCCGCGCCTGATCCTGCGGCGCTGGCACCTGAGCGACCGCGCACCGTTCGCGGAACTGAACGCCGACCCCGAGGTGATGCGGCATTTCCCGCAGACCGTCGACCGGGCCGGATCCGATGCCATGATCACACGCATCGAGGACGGGTTCGCGCAGCGAGGCTTTGGCCTCTATGCCGTCGAGGTGAAGGGCGGCTCGCCCTTCGTCGGCTATGTGGGGCTGATGCCCGTGCGGGCCCCGAACCCCGTCGCCCCGGCGGTGGAGATCGGCTGGCGGCTGGCCCGGCGCGCCTGGGGCCGGGGCTATGCCAGCGAGGCCGCGCGGGCCTGCCTCACCCTGGCCTTCGGCCCGCTCGGGCTCGACGAGGTGGTGAGCTTCACCGCCGTGGCCAATGCGCCGTCCCGGGCGGTGATGGAACGGATCGGTCTGCGGGCCGAACCCCACAGGGATTTCGACCATCCGGCTCTGGCACAGGGCGATCCCCTGCGTCGCCACGTCCTCTATGCCATCACCCGCGACCGGTTCGCCGCGATCACCAGGGGCGCTTGGTAAGCTCCCCCTCCGCGGCGCACTGACCGGGATAGGGCTCCGACGCGGGATTGGCACGGAGCGCCTTCAGCTCCTCCCGGGCCTTTTCGACATCGGCAAGGAAGTCCGGCTGGCCATGTTCGGCGGCCACGACACTGCTGCCCGTGAGGCGACCGGCCTCGATGTCCGAGACGAAGTGAACACCGCAGACTACACGGCTTTCCCCATAGGCCCGGGCACGGGCCAGGATGTCCGTCGCCCGGTCCGGGGCGAGCTCCGCCAGGATCATGCCGAAGGCCCAGCCCAGGGTGGCGTGACCGGACGGAAACGAGGGACTGGCGGTCAGATCGGCGTCACGCTCGACGCAGATGGGCTGGAAATTGCCCACGAACGGCCGTTCCCGCCGGTACTGGGCCTTGGCCTTGCTGGATCCGATGGCGGCGTCCGACCGGGCGCGGGTCAACAGCTGGAGGGTGGACGGCGCGCTGGTCTCGTCCAGCCGGGCCCCGACCGCGCAGCTGAAATCCTTCATCAGAGCAGGAATGGAGGTGTCCACGTCCGCCTGCGCCTGATCCCAGCGGGTCTGGTTCTGCAGCTTGCGGGTGGCCAGGAACACCTCCCAGTCCCAGCGCTGGGCGGCACTGTCCTCCCCCGGCGGCCCCGGGACGATGCGGCTGGTGTCCGGCATGCCCCCCTTGGCAAGATAGCCGGGCAGCAGGCGATCGCCCGCCGCCGCCGCGCCTGCAAAGGCCAGCATCAGGGCCAGTCCGGTGGCGATGGACAGTGGACGAAGGGTCATGATCGCGCTCCCGCGGAGAACTCCGGCGGCCACTATGCCGAAACCGGGAAGGTCGGCCAATGCGCCACGATGCGACCGGCGTCATAGACGGCGAGGTCCCCGAACTGGAAGAACAGGGCCTCGCTCTGGTTCGGGCGCAGGAAGACCAGGTCGTCCACGGCCAGCTTCACCCGCCGGGATCCGGTGAGCAGTTCCTGGTTCGACGATCGGCCGAACAGGTCGTTGTACTGCAGGCCCGGAGGCGAGACCGGCCGGGCGTTCCAGTGTCCGCCATAGACGAAGAAGGCCTGCGCCGTGTTGGGGTCGAGGAACCGGGTCACACCCGACAACCCCTCCAGGCTCGGGATCGACATGTGGTCGAGGGTCTTGATCACCGGGGTGGCGATATAGGCGGCGGGCTGGTGGCGGCTCAGGGTCTGGAGATCGAAGTCCGCCGGCTTGACGAAGGCCGAGCCGATGGAGACCTCGTTGGCCACGGTATCCCGGGCATGCAGCAGATAGGTGGGGCTGCCCGCCGTGTTGAGGGTGAAGCGCGCCGCATCGCCCCCCAGCCGGTCGGCCAGAACCTGACGGGCGGCGCCGTAGGTCTTCAGAACCGCGGCGAAGGCCGCCGGCGGATCGAGGGTCCTGGGCACGTGCGGGTCATAGCCCATCAGCCCGGAAATCTGCAGGGCCGGGTCCTGCCGCGCCTGATCGACGGCGGCGGCCAGGGCGGCGGCGTCGGCAAATCCGCCCCGGTGCAGGCCCACATCGATCTCGAAGCTGACCCGTGCCGTCACGCCCTTCTGCCGGGCCACGGCGGCGATCTGGTGCAGGCGCTCGGGGCTGTCCACCAGCCATTGCGGCCCCGCGACCGGACCCTCCCGGTCGTAGAAGGCCGCGGTCTGGGCCACCGGCAGGGGCTTGCCCATCAGGAGGTCCGCCCCCGGTCGGCGGGACTTCATCTCGTGCAGCATCTCGCCGTTGAAGACCATGAACCGGTCCGTGCCGAGCCCCCGGGCCACGGTGTCGATCAGGTCGATGGCCGGCAGGGACTTCACCACCACCCGCACCCCCAGGCCCGATCCGGCCAGGTTGGCCTTCACGGCGGCGATGTTGGCCTCCAGCCGGGCCCGGTCGATGACCAGGGTCGGCTGGGCGATCCCGGCCTCGCGCAGGGCACGCGCCACCCGCTGGAAATAGGCGTCATGGCCGCCGGAGCCCCGATCCGCCTGACGGCCGAATACCACGCCCAGCCCCGCCAGTCCGGCCAGGCCAAGGCCCGCCAGACCGAGGCCACCCAGGGCACTCCGACGGGACGGGACCTTCGGCTCAGACATCGATCAGGGCCGACTTGAGATAGGGGTTGAGGAACCGCCCGCCCGGGTCGAGGGCCGCGCGGACCTCCATGGCGTCCTTCCAGCGGGGATAGAGCGCCTTGAAGTCCGCGGCCTTCAGGGCGTTCAGCTTGCCCCAGTGCGGACGCCCCCGTGCCGGCGGAAGATCGGCTCGATCAGCTCGAACAGGAACTGGTAGTCGTCCTTGTAGTAGGCGTGCACCGCCACCGAGCCGCTTTCCCGCTGGTAGAAGGGCGACAGCCAGGCATCGTCCGCGGCGATGGTCCGCACCTCGATGGGGAAGAAGACATCGTTGCGCCGGGCCTCGATGGTGGCCACGACCGCCTTCAGGGCGGAGATCTGGGCCTCGGCGGGCAGATGGAATTCCATCTCGTTGAAGCGCACCGGCCGCTCATTGGACAGGAGCTTCCAGCCCTGATCCACCATCTCCTCCGGCGGCAGGCCGCCGAGGAGCTTTTCCGCCACCCATCTGCGCACCGCGGGGACGGGGCCGAACACGTCCCGCAGGGTCTTGAGCTGCAGGACCGTCTGGGTGTCGGTGTCCGGGCCGCGGGGCTTCAGCGGGCGGCTGGTCTCGTCACAGGTGATCACCGCCGCCTTGCCGGTGAAGGGAATCACATAGAATTCCACGTTCCGGTGCGTCCGCTTCAGATGCTCCCAGTCGTCACAGACGTCATGCCAGTCGCGGAGTTCCACCCGCTTGCAGACCGTGGTGAGCGGCCGGTTCCTGAGGGTCACCTCGGTCACCACACCGAAGGCCCCCAGGTTCACCCGCGCAGCGTTGAAGATCTCCGGATGGTGGTCGGCGCTGCAGTCCAGGATGTCCCCGCCGAGGGTCGCCAGACGGAAGGACAGCACCTCCCCGTGAATGGCCTTCAGGCCGTGGCCGGTCCCATGGGTGCCGGTCCCCAGGGCCCCGCCGAGGGACTGCTTGTTGATGTCCGGAAGGTTCGGCATCTCCTGGCCGATGGCGGCCAGGGCGGGACCCAGATCCCCCAGCCGGGTGCCCGCCCGCACCTGCGCCGTCAGGGCCGCCGGATCGTGGGCCAGCACACCGCTCATCCGGTCCAGCGTCAGGAGCGTGCCGTTGGTGGGGACCAGGGGCTGGAAGCTGTGGCCCGCCCCCACCGGGCGGATCGGGCCCGGCGCGGACTTCAGCAGGGAAGCCAGTTCATCCTCGTTGGCGGGGGCCGCGCGGTTCGAGGGATAGGACGACTGGATGCCCGACCAGTTGCGCCAGACCAGATGGCCGGCCCCGTCGGTGTCCGGCGGACCTGCCGGTTCCCGGTCCCGCCACAGGCGATAGCCCACGGCCCCGGCGGCCGTGCCGCCGATGACCACCGCCGCGGAGCCTGCCAGCAGGCCCCGTCGCGTCGATCCTGATCCCTTGGCCATGACCTCTGTCCCCCGCAAGTTCCAAGCGTCTTGTGTCCGCACCCCGGCGGCCGTTCAGGTGACCGGCTGGTCTGCCATGAACCGCACCAGGGCCCTGTAGTCGTCCGCCGTGCAGGAGAAGCACTGCCCTCCCGCCGGCATGCCCCGGTAGCCCCCGACCACGCTGGTCATCAAGGCGGGCATGCCCTTGGCCACCCGCCCGGCCCAGGCGGCCCGGTCCCCGGCCAGGGGCGCACCGGTGCCCGGCGCGGCGTGGCAGGCCTTGCAGGCATGGCCGTAGAGGTCCGCCAGCCGCGGATCCGAAGGCTGCATGGCTGCGGCTTGGGCCGCAATCTCCGCCGGGCTGCGGACCGGTGTCCCCGGCTGGCAGGCCGCCAGGGTCAGAGGCAGCAGGCAGAGGAGCAGGGCGCGGCACATGCGGGGCGTTCCGTCAGAAGCAGCTGTAGCCGCCGTCCAGCAGCAGCACATCTCCGGTATGGAAGCTCGACGCATCGCTGGCCAGATAGATCGCCACCCCGGCGAATTCGTCCGGTCGGCCCCAGCGGCGCACGGGCACCCGGCCGATCACGGCCTCGTTGAACTTGTCATGCCCCTGGGCCGAGGCCGTCATGTCCGTGGCCACCCAGCCGGGCAGCACGGCGTTGGCGCGGATGCCATAGCGGGCATATTCCACCGCAATGCCCTTCAGCATCGGGATCAGCGCCCCCTTGGTGGCCGTGTAGGCCTGGTTGCGCGCCGCCCCCTGCAGGGCCCCCAGCGACGCCGTGGCCATCAGCGACCCGCCCGGATCCCCGGCCTTGGCCCGCGCCACCATGGAGCGGCAGGCCTCCCGCAGGGTCCAGAAGGCCCCGTCCAGATTGACCCGCATGTTCTGGCGCCAGATCTCCGTGGACATGTCGACGAAGGAGGACGCGCCGCGGCCGATGCCCGCATTGGCGATGACCGTGTCCAGACGCCCCATCTTCGCCTCGGCCTCGGCCATGGCGGCCACCACCTGGGCCTCGTCGCCCACATCCACGGTCTGGATCAGCACCCGGACCCCGTGAGCCTTGAGGGTCGCCTCGGCCTCGGCATTGCGCTCGGCGTTGGAGCCCCAGATGACGATGTCCG
>DAINBM010000084.1:0-8237 GCA_036732965.1 Caulobacteraceae bacterium
CCCTCGCTGCGACCGGTAGCGCCCTGGTCGCGCTGGCCGCCGCCGCCGCCGGCCCGGCCACCCTGGCGCTGACGGCCCTGCCCTCGCCCGCCGCTGCCCAGTCGGCCCGGGCCGAGCGGGACCCTGCAGCGGAGGCCTTCGTCCTGTCCGAAGCCAACCGGGTGCTGGCCGTCCTCGGGGATCGGTCGGTCTCGGTCGAGGTGAAAAAGAAGACCTTCCGGGCCCTCATCGACGAGGTGGCGGATGTGCCGAAGATCACCAGCTATGTGCTGGGCAAGTACCGACGCAGCCTGACGGACGCGCAGTTCCACGAGTTTTCCGTCGCCTTCCGCGAGTTCGCCAACACCGTCTATGAAAGCCGCCTCGGCACCTACAAGGGCGAGACCCTGCGGGTCACCGGCTCCATCGTCCGCCGTCCGGGGGACGTGATCGTGACCAGCGAGGTGGTCGGCGGCCAGACCAAGCAGCCCCTCAAGGTGCTGTGGCGGGTGCTGAAGGGTGATGACGGCCGCTGGCGCGCCGTGGACGTGCAGGTGGAAGGCGTCTGGCTGGCCGTGACGGAACAGCAGGACTTCGTGTCCACCCTCGACAATGCCCATGGGGACATCACCGTCCTCATCGCCCAGCTGAAGGGCGAGAAGAAGGACGCCGTCAAGCCGCACTGACCGCTGGGGGTCGGCAGTCGACCCGGCTCACGGCAGAGCCCAGACCCCGGTGCGCTTGATCTCCATGTCCTCGAGCTCGCGGGTGGTCTCGACCCGGTATTCGGCCAGGGGCAGGAGGCCGTTCGGATCGAAATAGGTGCGGCCGGGGTCTCCCACCAGCACCCGGGTCCCCCGGGCCCGCGCGACTTCCAGCCACCGCCGGACCCGGGCCGCCAGCGGGCCCTCATAGGCGATGTCCCCCGCGGTGATCACGTCCACGGGCGGCGGGGGGCGATCCAGCAGATCCTCCCCCAGGAAGGTCACAGCCACGTGGTTGGCCTCCCCGTTCAGGGCCACGGCCGCGGCACAGAACGGGTCGATGTCGCAGGCCGTGGCCGACGCCGCACCCGCGCGCAGGGCGGCGATGGCCACGAGGCCCGAGCCCGTGGCGAAGTCGAGGACCGTGCGCCCGATCACCTCCTCGGGATGATCCAGCAGATAGCGGGCCAGGGCCTGCCCCCCGGCCCAGGCAAAGGCCCAGAAGGGGGGCGGGAGGCCCAGCGCCCCCAGCTCCTCCTCCGTCATGCGCCAGATGGGCGTCACCTCATCGGCCAGCCACAGCTGCAGCTCCGGGGCGTGAGGCGGGCGCTGCAGACGGGTATTGGCGAGGATGAAGGCCCGGGCGTCGGTGATCCGCGGACCGGCGCTCACGACGCGCCGACGGCGGCGGCCTCGGGCTTGCGGGACACCGAAGCCAGCACGTTCAGATAGCCGGTGCGAACCTCCATCCGCGCCGTGATTCCCTTGGCCGACAGCAGGGCATGGGCCCGCGGCAGGGACCAGCAGGGCAGGTGCATGAACATGTGATGCTCGCAGTGATAGTTCACATAATAGGGAGCGATCAGGGCCCGCTCGATCCAGTCGGCCCGGGTGGTGCGGGCATGGCGCAGGGGGTCGTCGTTGTCCGGCATGCAGGCGTGCTCGGCAATGTTCCGCAGGCGCGTGATCAGCGGATACCAGGTGGCCAGCGGCAGCAGCCAGAAGGCGAAATAGGCCCACCACAGACCGGCGAGGCCGAGCCCCGCCAGCAGGACGAGGTTGCAGATCAGGAACGGGCCCTCGTGCGCCCAGATGCCGCCGAGGATCTTGCGGACCGAATGCCCAGCCGCCCGCCCCTTGCGGAAGGCGGTCAGATAGGGCTGCACCCGCTGCTTGTAGAAGGTCTGGCCGGTGAGGTCGCGGAGGATCTTGCGCCGGAGCGAGCTGCGGGTGGTGGGGAACGGCGCCGACAGGCCCAGGTCCGGATCCTCCGGCTGCTGGGTGAACTTGTGGTGCTGCAGGTGATAGGGGCGGTAGCGTTGCAGATTGGCCCCCACCGGCCGACCGCAGAACCACTCCCCCACGAAGTCGTTCACCTTCAGGTCCGGATGGATGCAGCCATGCGCCGCGTCGTGCTGCAGGATGGCGAGCCCCAGCTGGCGGCAACCGATGATCATCACGGCCAGTACCACGGTCAGCGGATTGGTCCACACCACCGCCACGGCCATGGCGACGAAGATCACGATCCAGGCGTGGGCCACCAGCGCCAGGCCCCGCCAGGACGACCGCACGGACAGGCGCGCCCATTCGTCCGGCGTGAAATAGTCCTTGGGATCGACTCGAAGGGCGGCGGGCACGGGCGTCTTCCTCTGCAAGGGTCGCATCCCCGGCGCTTGCCCGAGGGAGGCACGCCCTGTAGGGGATGAGGACGACAGACTAGCGCTCATTCGCGCCACAGGAAATGTCCATGCGCCGCCGATCGACTGCTCTTGCGCTTCCGGGGCTGGTGATCCTCGCCCTGCTCTTCGCCCTGCCCGCCTCTGCGGCCAGCTTCCGCTGCGCCCGGGCGAAGCTGCCCGACGAGAAGGCCATCTGTGCCGACCGGCGGCTGAACGATCTGGATGTGGAAATGGCCGTGCGGCTGGAGGTGATCAAGCACCTCGTCCCCATGGGCACGCGCGGCGCCTTGATGGACGACCAGCAGGCCTGGCTGGTGGCCCGCCACCAGTGCGGCGCCGACCGCAACTGCCTGACCCGGCGCTATGGCGACCGGCTGGAGGAGATCAACGGCGCTCTCGAGCGGGTGTACGGCAAGGGGCCGTTCTAGGGGCACGTGCGGGGTTCGAGACGGCCCTTTCGGGCCGCCTCACCATGACGGAGCTATGGGGTTTCGAGCCCACGACGCCGTCCCGGCGCGGCCCAAACGCGTGTCATCCTGAGGAGCCCCGAAAGGGGCGTCTCGAAGGACGCACACCCCCTACTCCGCCGCCACGAACTCCGTCCCCGGCCGCGCGGCGGCGTCATGGGTCCATTCCGGCGGCTTCCACAGATACTTCAGCTTGTCCTGCCAGCGGTCCGCGGTGCGCATGCGATCGCGCAGCCACTTCAGGCCACTCAGCTCCGTGGCGATGGGGCTGCGATCATAGAAGGGGGTGACGAGGCCGAGGTTCGCCCGCTCCTCCTCCTTCTGGAACGTGCCCAGAAGACGGTCCAGGATCACGGTGACCTGGGAATAGTTCTTGTCGATGTACTTGTCCTGGGTGCCGTGGTGGGCCCGATGGTTGGCGGGGGTCGCCATGAATTCCTCCAGAATCCCCAGCTTCGGCACCCAGTCGGCGTGATTGAAGATGCCGTAGATGGACTTCAGGGCATGCACCCCCAGGAACACCAGCGGCGGCACGCCGAGCCAGGCCAGGGGCAGCACGCACAGGAACAGCACGATATTGCCGTCGATCAGGAATCCCCGGGCCGCGACGGTGAAGTTGAACTCGTTGGACGAGTGGTGAACCTGATGGAAGGCCCAGAACAGTCCCACCCGATGCCCCAGCCGGTGATCAATGTAGTAGGCGATCTCGTGGCCGACGAAGGACAGGGGAATGGCCACCCACAGACCCAGGTGCGGGACCAGCCGCACATGCTCGTAGATCCACCAGTACAGGACCATCGGCGCCACGACGCTGGTGGTGGTGTCGAAGGCGATGTTTATCAGGTTGACGAGGACGTTGTTCACCGCGTCCTTGATGTCGTAGCGTCCCGGCCGACGCAGGCGGTAGTACAGGGCCTCCCCGCCGATCATGCCGAAATAGACCGCTCCGAGCGCCCAGAACCCATCGTCCCCGCCCATATAGGCGAGGAACGATTCGACGGTGGCACTGACGGATCCGGCGGTCATGGCGGCTCCCTCGAGCGATTGTGGGACAACAGCGCGCTAGGTAAGGCCTTGGCCGCGATTCCGCATCCCCCGGTCAGACGGTTTTCTCGCGGCGCGACCTTCTCACAACAGTCACAATCCCCGCAGGACCGGCCCCCTAGGCGGGCCCAGCCAATCCGCGTATGCATAGGCCATGAGCCGGCCTGAGGACGACATGCGCAAGTTACTGCTGATCGGGATTTCCACCTTTGCGCTCGGTGCCGCCGCCATGGCCTCGGCGGACCAGCTGACCCGGACCAAGGGTCAGGACACCTACAAGATGCTGGAGCTGTTCGGCGACGTCCTCGTCAAGGTCAAGCAGCAGTACGTGGTCCCCGTGGACGACAAGAAGCTGATCCAGGCGGCCATTGACGGCATGCTGACCTCGCTGGACCCCCATTCCGGCTATCTCGACCCCGCCAGCTTCGGCGACATGCGCGAGGAGACCCGGGGCCAGTACGGTGGCCTGGGTCTCGAGGTCACCACCGAGGAGGGGGCCGTGAAGGTCATCTCCCCCATGGACGGCACCCCCGCGGCCAAGGCCGGCGTCATGGCCGGGGACTACATCACCGCCATCGACGGCAATTCCATCGTTGGGCTGGGCCTCACCGACGCGGTGAAGCAGATGCGCGGGGCGGTGGGCACGTCGATCACCCTCACCATTGCCCGGGAGCGGCAGAACCCCTTCACCGTCAAGCTGACGCGGGAGGTGATCGACGTGAAGACCGTTCACAGCCGCCCGATCGGCGACATCGGCTATCTGCGTGTGTCCGGTTTCGATGAGCGCACGGGGGAGGAGACCACCGCGGCCCTGAAGGAGCTGAAGGCCAGGATCCCCCACATGAAGGGTCTGGTCCTCGACCTGCGCAACAATCCCGGCGGTCTGGTGGACAGCTCCGTGGAGGTGGCGTCGGACCTGCTGGACGGGGGCGAGATCGTCAGCCAGCGCGGCCGCGACGGCAAGGACATCGAGCGCTACAACGCCCGCCCCAACGGCGACATGATCCGGGGTGTGCCGATCACCGTGCTGATCAACAACGGCACGGCCAGCGCCGCGGAGATCGTCTCCGGTGCCCTGAAGGACCGCCAGCGGGCGACGATCATCGGCCTGACCAGCTTCGGCAAGGGTTCGGTGCAGACGGTCATCCCGCTCCGCAACGGGGCGGACGGGGCGCTGAAGCTGACCACGGCGCGCTACTACACCCCGTCGGGCCAGTCGATCCAGAAGACCGGCATCATTCCGGACCTGCAGGTGGCCCGCTCCAAGGCCGAGGCCGAGGCGGTGACCGACGCGGCACAGCAGTATTCCGAGGCCAGCTTCAAGAACGCCCTGGACAGCCAGGAGGGCAAGGTCCGCCGGGCACCGGAGGAGATCGAGATCCCCGCCGACAAGCCGGAGGACAAGGCAGCGGACAAGGAGAAGGACAAGGACGGCAAGGCCAGGCCCCGCCCCCTGCGCTCGGCCTTCACCCTGACCGACGAGGACGTGGCGGCGGACTTCCAGCTGCAGCGGGCCCTCGATGTGATCCGCCTCGGCGGCGTCAAGGAAGCCCGGGCGGCCAAGCCCGCCAGGATCTTCAGCCTGCCCAAGCCCGCCTTCGCCAAGGCCGCCGCCCCGGCGGATGCACCGACAAAGCCCTAGGAGCCATCTGCGTCCTTCGAGACGGGCCGTTCCGGCCCGCCTCAGGATGACGAAGGGTCAGGAACATCAACACCCTTCGTCATGGTGAGGAGCGCGGAACGCGCGTCTCGAACCACGCACCACGAGCACAACGCCCTTCGAGACGGGCCATTCCGGCCCGCCTCAGGATGACGCGCGTTTGTGCGGCACCCGGAATCCCTCGTTGGGCCGCCCCAACACCCTTCGTCATGGTGAGGAGCGCGGCACGCGCGTCTCGAACCACGCACCACGAGCACAACGCCCTTCGAGACGGGCCGTTCCGGCCCGCCTCAGGATGACGAAGGGTTTACCGCGCGCCCCCTACCTCGCCACCCCGAAGAAAGCGTAAACGGATCGGCGCTCGCGCCTGTTCTTTACCCCTTTGTTAACCGGCTTGGGGCACGACTCGACCATCGCCTTTCCCTTGGGACGCAACGATGTTCGCCCGCAAGACCGCTCCCGCCAACGGTGTCGGCACCGCCCCGTCCGCGGCGGCGTCCGGCCTTGCCCAGCAGGTGGCCGACCTGCGGGAACGCCTGGGCCCGGTGCTGGCCAATCCCTTTGTCGGAGCCGGCGCGGCGGCGGTCCTGTTCGTGTCCGCCCTCGGCATCCTGGTCATGGTCACGGCCGATCCCAGGGCCGGCCTGCCCTTCGTCCGCATGAAGCTCGAGGACCGGGTTGCCGAGGTGAACAAGATGCCCGGCCCCGGGGGCTTTTCCGTGGACGGCCTGAAGCCCGACGCCTTCGTCGATCCCAATGCTCCGCCGGTGGATGGTCAGGCCATCGTCACACTGCCCCAGGGCGGACAGATGATCGGCGGACAGTCCGCCACCCCCGGCCAGCCCGCCACGGCCGCCGGTCCGGCGACCACCACCCGCTACTCCACCAGTCCCCTGCCCTCCGCGCCTCTGGCGGGCCTGACCGAATCGAGCCCGGTGGGCCTCTTGCCGGTCATCTCCCGGGACGGCCGCGCGCCGTACCAGGCCTATGCCCGCCCGTTCCAGCCCAACGGCAAGCCGCGGGTCGCCCTGGTGGTCGGCGGCCTCGGCCTGAACGCCTCCGCCACCAAGGCCGCCATCGAACGCCTGCCGCCCGAGATCACCCTGTCCTTCGTGGCCTACAGCGACGGGCTGCAGGGCTGGATCGACATGGCCCGGGCCAACGGCCACGAAGTGTTGCTGGAAGCCCCGATGGAGCCCCTGGACGCCGCTGCCAACGACCCCGGCCCCTATGCCCTGAAGGCCACCGGCTCCAACGATGACACCGTGAAGCGGCTGGAGTGGATCCTCGCCCGCTGCACCGGCTATTTCGGCGTCACCAACTATCTGGGCGGCAAGTTCCTGAGCGCCGACGCCCCGGTGCTGGCCTTCCAGATGGCGCTGCGCCAGCGGGGCGTGGCCTTTGTCGATGACGGTGCCGCGGCCCGGCGCACCCTGCCCGGCCTGCCCCGCGCCTCGGCCGACACGGTGGTGGACGCCGACCTCGCCGCGGAATCCATCCAGAAGCAGCTGATCACCCTGGAACAGACGGCCAGCCGCCGCGGCCAGGCCCTGGGATCGGCCTTTGCCTATCCCCTGACCCTGGAAGTGGCCAACCGCTGGGCGGCCGGACTGGCGGCCCGGGGCTACCAGCTGGCCCCCGTCTCGGCCCTGACCAAGCGATGAGCGGCAAGGACCTGTCCCGCTACCGCGCCAATGTGGGCATCGTTCTGTTCAACCGCGACGGCGAGGTCTTCCTCGGCCGCCGGGCGGACACCCCCCCGCCCTACAACTGGCAGTTCCCGCAAGGCGGCGTCGATCCCGGAGAAAGCCTGGATGATGCGGCCCTGCGGGAGCTGATGGAGGAGACGGGCGTGCGCACCGTGCACTTCCTCGCCGCCACCGACGACTGGATCACCTACGACTTCCCCGAGGCGGTGCTGGCGTCCGGCCGGGGCCGCGGCTATCTCGGCCAGAAGCAGGTCTGGTATGCGTTCCGCTTCGAGGGCGACGCGGCCGAGATCCAGCTCGAGGCCCACCACGAGATCGAGTTCGACGCCTGGCGCTGGGCCCCGCTGGAGGCCGCCCTCGACGCCGTGGCCCCCTTCAAGCGCGACGCCTATCTGAGCGTGATCGCGGCATTCCGTCATTTGGCGGTACCAGCCGATTAAGGCATGTCATCGCGCCGGCAAGCGGCGTGACCAGGGGGTGGGTAAGGATCTTGAGTGCTCCGGTGATCATGGTTCACGGTGCCTTCTGCGGCGGCTGGGCCTTCGAGGCCTTTCGTGCGCCGTTCGAGCTGGCAGGGTATGCGGTGAACGCGGTGGACCTGCCCGGCCACGGCGCGGCGGGGGATCGCCACAAGGTCGGCCGTGCCTCCATGAACGACTATGCCGCCGCCGTGGCCGGCGCCTGCGCCGCATGCGAGACCCCGCCGGTGCTGATCGGCCATTCCCTCGGCGGGCTCGTGGCCCAGCTGGCGGCGGCGCGCACGCCGGTGCGGGCGCTGGTCCTGCTGGCCCCGTCCGCACCCTGGGGCGTGCCGGGCTCGACCATGGAGGAGGCGGTATCCAGCCTCGCCGTGATCGGCATGAGCCCCTTCTTCTCCCTGCCGGTGGAGCCGGACTACAGCCTCGCCCGGCAGTACAGCCTGAACCGGATCGAGAGCGCCGGCCGACGGGACATCTTCGGCCGCATGGGCCCGGAGAGCGGCCGCGCCCTTTGGG